>CAYLPW010000020.1:0-34697 GCA_964385665.1 uncultured Saprospiraceae bacterium | reverse complement strand
ACACTAGTCGATTTTAAGTTAGCGTAAACAGTGTAGTATGAGCCATGTGAGATGATGACTAGGTTCTGATTGGATGGCACATACTGGCGCACTGACACTTTTCCTTCAAAAACAGAACGTACTTCTGCGCCAGGATTTGCCTGAATATCAATACCATTGTTGTTGGTTTCGACATTCGCATATTCGGTGTGCTGATGCCGACCGAATGCTTTCACGATCTTTCCATTGCGCACTGGCCAAGCGAGATTACCGAAGGCTTGTCCGAAGTTGCCAGTCGTCGCGATTTCAGCAGACGTTTTAGGTTCGCGCTTTGCGATTTCTGTTTTAATGACCTCGGCGATGGCCTCATTGAGAACTGTCATGCTGGCTTCTTGCTGCTCTAATCTTGTCGCCAGTGCGGACTCTCTTGATTTGAGCTTACCGAGCATTTCGTTTTTCTGCGTGAGTTCTCGAGCGAGCAGATTGCGTTGTTGCTGTGTGGAATGAATGAGCGTTTCTTTTTGGGTACGCTGATCGGCAAGTTGGGTTAGTTTTATCTCCAGCGAACCTCTCGTTTCTTGAATCAATCCAGCTTGTTTGCGCCGATAGGCATCGTATTGTTTGAGGTAGCGCCAGCGTTGAACGGCGGTGTTCATACTTTCGGAAGACAACAAGAAGAGCCAACGACTGCTATTGACTTTTTGTCGATAAGCAGTCCGCAACATATGCGCATACTCTGTTTTGAGTCGATCCAAATCGCTGTCTAATGCCGTAACGACCAAACTATTGCGTTCAATGCTTCGGTCGATGAGTTCTATTTCTTGTTGGAAAGTCTCTAAGAGTTCTTCGCGCTTTTTAACGCGTTTTTGGATAAGCACATACTGCTGGAAGGTATTCTTTCTATTGGTCTTATTGCGGTCAATTTCAATATTGGTCGCTTCGATTTCTCGCTCTAGACGTTCGCGCTTCGCGTCTAGTGCTTCTCTCGTCTGCTTTTGGGCATGACTATTCAGGCTAATACTCAAAAGTAAGATACAGCCGACTGCTCTAAAAATCTTCCACTCTTTTGTAACGTGCAGGAATGTCAAAACGAATTGATTTGGGTTCATTAATCGTTACTTGCTGATATTCAATACTCAAGTCATTGTTACCAGTCGCTTTACCAGATGTATTGAACTGACGAATGTAAGAAAAAAGTTGTCCGTCTGCCAGCGACTTGTAATCTTTTAGCTGAATCGACAACTCCACGTCTTGACGCGTATCCGTCAACTTCATTTTTTGCAAACGCATATCTGTCTTATCCAGTGTATACACGCCCTTTTGGTTGCCACCTGTGGTGAGCATATAAGAGCTTTCATTTTCTATATAGTCCAGATCACTTGTTCCAAAAAAGACAGGATTGCCTAACAAAACTGCTTGTAACGTCTCGAAACTCGCGGGTAGTTGATATTCTTCACTTAAAAAATTAAGGTCGGTACTGATATACTGTCGATTGAAACGATCTATCACATGCACCGAATCTTGCGTAACCAAAGCACGTGCCACTTCAAACCCTAACTTCTTCACACTCATCCAGATTGCACTATCCTTTCGTATCCGAATACTCGCATTACCACTCTGTGCAAAACCACCACCATCTACACCAATCTTTGCGCTTGCACTGAACCACTGTGCATTCACTTGATTTTGAATCAAACGTGTTTTAAGCATACCAGCAGTCATCTCCTGTTTGCCGCTCGTCACTTTACGTGTGCCTTTGCATTGGGTGAAAAGGAGAAGAATAGGAATGGCGAATAAGAAAAATCTCATAATTTAAATTGCGATTTCAATGGACGAGTAGCGATGAACAGTAAACAATAAATTCATTCTGTAATTTGCTGCTAATTGCTGACTTAAGGTAGCTCCTCCGTTGCTACGAAATCCAATGACACAGCATTGATGCAGTAGCGCAAACCAGTCGGCTTCGGACCATCAGGAAAAACATGACCCAAGTGGCCGTCACAACGTGCGCATACCACTTCTGTCCGTACCATACCGTAAGAACGGTCCACAATGTCGGTGACATAGTTGTCCTTGATGGGTTCATAAAAGCTAGGCCAGCCAGTACCCGATTTGAATTTAGTATCGGAAGCAAAAAGGGGTAGTTGACAACCTCTACAAGTATACACACCTTCTTTCTTATTGTCTAATAGATCACCAGTAAAAGCGCGCTCTGTGCCAGCCTCACGTAGTACTTTATATTCAAAATCAGTGAGTAGGGACTGCCATTCTTCTTTGGTCTTTTCTACTTTCTCAATCGTCTCTGGAAAATCAACGGAAGTCATCTCAGGCGTATTGCTAACTGTCGTAGCCGTTTGTTCTTGTTGTTGCGTTGCAGGCTGTTGGCAGGAGGATGTTAAAAATAGTGCTATTAACGCACTAAATAGTACATATTTCATAATAAATGTTTTTGATACAGGAAATCAAGGTCAGTAAGGGTAATAGCAGATAGAGGCAATTGAACGTATTCAAAGCCAAGAACGCCAAAGGAAGGCGTTTCGTTCAATATAGAATAGGAGAACGCTATCGACGTTTGTTTCTATCTTTAATACGCGGTTGACTCCACTCTTCGCGCTGCGCGAATTGGACAACGGCTTTCATAAAGCTCATCATACCTAAGAAAATTAAGTAGCCTACCGCAAGAACGACATAAATCCAGCTGTAAGAACCAGCTTCCCAAATGCTCAATCCAGAAAATAGGTAGGCAATGAGACCAGAAACAGCAGCCAAACCGACAAAACTTGCAATAGCACGACCCCAATAGCTATTACTTTCCTGCTTAATAGCAAGAGAAGATAGACTATTGAAAATAGCAAACATTAATAGAAAGGAGGCCGCAGAGAGCCAAGGAAAGCGATCGCCCACCTCTGTAATTTTCGCCATTTCTACCAACTTTGCCGTAGTAGTGACAATAATACCCGCCATCAACATCAAACCAGCTTGAAAGATGGGGTTGTAAAGTCGCTGCATGAACTGTGCTTCTTTCATTTCCATGAAGGTGTTAATTGTTATGCCTCCCCGAATGTTCAAAGAAACGCGTAGTTTATATCTGAAACAACAGATGAAACCAATAAATTGACATTGTATAGAAATAGCTATTCCACCACTACTAATTTTTGACTGAAGCTCTTTTCCCTATTGGCTAGTCGCAAAATATATACGCCTGCTGGCTGATTGATCGACCACGACAATGGCTCACCCATACTAAATGTCTGTTGCTGTAATAGTTCGCCATTGATTGTATACAGTTCTAGTTGTACGGTAGGTAGCTGTTGTGCTAGTTGAACTCGAATGTGGTCGCCTCGTCGCACTGGATTGTTAGATAGTTTAAACAATTCTTCATCCACGTAAGTAACAGTACTAATGATGGAGTCCGCAGTCGTAAAAAGAGATTCCGCTACGGCAAAAGCATCTTCTGCTATTCTACTGCCAATGATGCGACCAGGAATATCATCGACAGGCGGATGGATGCCCCCCCAAATACGTGATAAACTGGTTTGGTCTGAAGCATCTCTATAAGTTGCCCATTGCAGGGTGAAGTCAACACTTGGTCCGTCTTCGAAGACTAAAAATTCATTTCGCTTGACTTCAAACGTACCGACACCACCAGGGAAAAACTCATCACCAGTTAAACTGGTCAGCACCTCGGCAGCTGCACGCGAAAACGTAGAGTGTCCTGATACATAGCCAGCAAATGGAGGGGTCACAAAGGTAGGCCGTTGATAGGGCCACCAATTTTCCGCTAAAATCCAACCCACACCAGCCACTGACGTATCTGGACTTTCGATGAAATCGGGTCCTTTCCAAGTATACAGTTTGATCTTGCCGACATGCTCATTATTTTCGCCAGCCAAAGTATCCCCTTCTTGTACCAACTCGACAAAACCTTCTTCCAGATTCAATCCGTTGATATCATATGATACTAAGGAATTATCGCTAGCCTGTCCTTGTGTACCCATCCATCGGATAGTCGAAATAGGGCGCGGATAGTCGTACCAACCTTTAATGCCCCATGCAGAGATCGCGCAGTCGTGCATAGCTCCACCCAATACTAGATACGATTTGACATCCCATTCTAGATCGTCCAGAATGTCTCCTTCTCCTCGAAACCGCTTTTCAAAATCAGGATGACTATTGACGTAGTTTAAGATGGTGAACCAATGACCTGGAGGTGTTTCTGAATCTGGTCCGTCTGCCCAAAATTCTGCCAATACGCGGGTATAGTCGCCACGTGGCACGAACTGTGGTTCGTATGGTTCTCCTGTGTGTGGATTGATCGTGTGTCCGCGACTTGGGTCGCCACCTTCCTCTAAATAGAAATCGCGAAAACCTTCTATCGTCGTCGGGTAGTCCTCCCAAGGAACATTTCCAATGGACGCAGGTGAAATATCCCAGAGTACGCCATCGGAAGGGTCAAGGTGCGAACCCCATTTGGAGACTAGCGTGAAGCCCCATTTGTACTCTTCTGTCAAATCACCGCCGTCGACGACATCTATGTAACAAGGATCGCCTGGATCGTGATAGACCCAAAATTCTGCTCCTTGTCGCTCATAAATATTTAGATCTTCCTCCTGCAATGCGAAAGGGATTACTTTCCCCCACTCAGGACTTAGAAATTCAGGCGCACCGCCAGGAATTGGATTGCCACTTTGATCGATGAAAATATCAAACGTAAGAGGTTGCCAGCGATTCTGATTAAAGAAGAAACGATTGCCAGGAATAGTGGGGGCTAAAGGAGGATTCCATGGGCGATACTCTCGATTAACGTAACCTTCCATTTCATTAGAGCCATCTTGAAGTCCGAACGCGATCATTTGTTCGGCTAGATAATTTCCCATTGCCGCTGCTGAACCAGTAGAATAATCTGTCGAAACAAGCAATTCATCGTAGCCCATACGAGCAAAAGTTGAGTCAATTAGTTCAAAACTTTCCGCTACACCAGGCGAGGTCGCAAAACGGTGTTTTAACAATCGAAAAGTCGCGTAACTGATCGTTGTTTCCCTTGCTGTCTGCACATCTACATTCGGAATAATACTATCAAAAGGTACTTCAAATCCACCAAATGATTTGCCTAAGAAAAACATCGCTTCAGGAGCTTGATAGACTGCCCAGCTGTCGTACATCAAAATAGAAGTGTGAAACAAATTACGTGCATGTACTGTCGGACGGGCAAAATCATTGCGGATGCATTCTAGCAACACTTCGTTCCACTCATGAGCAACGGAATGTTCCCGTTGTGCTTGTGCGCCAAACGTAAAAAAGTAAAAGAGAACAGCAGTAGTCCATAGTCGAAACTGTAGCATAAACGTGTAATTTTAGGTAAAACTGTATAGGTGGAGAGCGTCGAAGAGTTGAACCAATAAAATGGCTATTTGAAATCCAAAAGTAAACATTAAGGACGACGCGAAAAAGCGGTAACGACAACTTAAATTCCTATTAACAAAACAGATAATCATATCTGACTTTGTCCTGACAGTAAGCACTCCGATTGGATACAATCTATCGGCTCATTCTTTCACAACACCCCTTTCGTACTCGGTAACAACAAGTGATCAGGATCGCGACGTTTTGCCATCTTGATCGCTTTGGCAAGGGCTTTGAAGATCGCTTCTATTTTGTGATGCTCGTTGGTGCCTTCTGCTTTGATGTTTAGATTGCACTTAGCAGCATCAGAAAAGGATTTGAAAAAATGATAGAACATTTCGGTGGGCATATCACCGATCTTTTCGCGCTTAAAGTCTGCCTCCCAAACCAACCAACTTCGTCCACCAAAATCAATCGCTACTTGTGCCAGACAGTCATCCATCGGCAGACAATACCCATAGCGTTCGATACCCAGTTTATTTCCTAATGCTTGCGCGAAGGCATCGCCCAAAGCAATCGCAGTATCTTCTATCGTATGATGTTCATCGACGTGTAGATCACCCTCGACCTTGATAGTTAAGTCGCAGCCAGAATGACGCGCTAATTGATCGAGCATGTGATCGAAAAAGTGTAGCCCTGTCTGGTTATTAGCGGTGCTTTCGCCGTCCAAATTTAGTTCAATCAGAATGTTGGTCTCTTTAGTGGTTCGTTGAATACGAGCAGTGCGTGTTTGTAAGTGCAAGAATTCATAAATCGCTTGCCACGATTGAGTTTCTAATACAATATGAGTGCGTAAGTCGTCCACTTGCGTATTCAGTTCTTCTATGGCTAAATCTGGATAGTTATTAATCCAAATTCCTTTCACGCCCATGTTTTTAGCCAACTCCATATCCGTTAGTCGATCGCCCACCACGTAGGAGTTTTCTAAGTCGTAATCACCATTCATATATTGGGTGACCAAACCAGTACGTGGCTTGCGAGTCGGCGCATTGTCTTCTGGAAAAGAGCGGTCAATCAATACTTCGGAGAATACAATTTCTTCTCCGGCTAGAGCTTCGACCATCTTGTTTTGAACTGTCCAGAAACCTGCTTCGGGAAACACTGCTGTACCCAATCCGTCCTGATTGGTAATCATGGCGATCTCGAAGTCTAATTCACGTGCGATACGCCCCAAGTACCGAAACATGCCTGGATAGAAACAGAGCTTTTCTAGGCTATCAATCTGAGGATCGTCGGCAGGTTCTTTTATTAGTGTACCGTCGCGGTCGAGTAGTAATAATCGTTTCATATATGGTGTGAAATTGAAGGCGCGAAGGTAGAGAATGTGGCCGTAAAAAGCACGATTTAGAGGTTGGAATAGAAATGAGAAGATGCACAACAAAAAAAGACGAACACCTCGTAACAAGTGTTCGTCCACAATTTCAGTATAACAGTATTCAATTTCTAAATAGTAATGTTCGGGTGATGTCTTCAGTAAAGCAAATCAAAAAATGGTGCTATAGATCGTCAGGGGCTAAAATTTCTTAGGGATAGCTGTCTCGTAACTAGTGTCCGGATGGTGTTGGAAATAATAGTGGATGTGTCTAGAATACTGTGTGCTGTGTGCATGTGTCTGTTGTTTTTGTGCATGACAAAGATGCAGGTAAACGTTCTGCTAGTGTTCAACACTATTTCCTACTCTGTTGGCAATTTTTCCCTTCTAGGACTAGATGTATCGTAGATAAGTTAAAATCTCCTCTCCAATTTCTAGATTTAAGCGACCATTTTTCAAGACTTCAGCAAAAAACAATCCACATTGATAGTCGGGTGAGCGTTGGAAAGCAACTGGTAGCTGATGATGGAAGTTGCGGTGTTGTGGATAGAGCAATACACTAGTGGTCGCATCAAAATATTGTGCATAGACAAACGCTTGCTGTAGATCTTGCATAGATGGTTTTGCGCTGCTCAGTAGCTTCCATTTAGTATCTATCACGTAGCGTGAGTTACCATCTTGAATCACAATGTCGGGACGGATACGTTGTTGATTCCAAAATGCCTTTTGCTGCTGCCGACTGACTTGTAGCTCGCGCGAACGCACTCGGCATAGTTGTCTAAAAATATACTCTTCGAACAGCAGATTCATATCAAATAGTAAAGCGATTGCCGCTTGTGCGCCACCACGTAGGCTGGGTTGATTTTGTTGAATGAGCAACTGAGCGATTTGGATTGCCTTTCGGTAATGCTCGTTGTTCCGATTGAAGCGTAGGTGCTGGAAATCGGTAGTGGTTAGTTGATAATTTGGGTGGTATGGAAATTGCTGAAATAAACTATTGTGCTTTAATTGTAGGGTAGGAGAGAGTGGTACTTGTCGGAGAAGGTCAAGTGCGGTCGAGACGATTTGATTGGGTAGGTTGTTGTCATTGTACGTTTGTTTGCGCGTGAAGAAGCGTTCTTTATGTAGCCAATTGTGACGAATTTGTTCTGCGAACTGAATTTGTCCTTTTAGTGATTGACGATTGGCAGTTTCACTTTTGTAGTCACAATAAATGCCACGATGTATCAACTGATCGACTTCTTCCAAGAAAAGTGCATAGTAGATATCAAGAATGGAATGTCGCTTCAACGCTAACTGAGCAGCACCAACTGTCTCAATATTAAGCAATTTACAATAGCGCAACATGTCTAGTAAGACTTCTCGCCACAGCGATTTATCTCGATTATATTTATCTGTTTTTGGTAGAATTTCAATCATCAAGCTCCCCAGCTGAATCGCACCTACATACTGGGTGAATTGGATAGCTCTATGTTGCAGCCGAAAGTACTTGGAGGGAGCTAATGTAGCCAACACCTCAAAGTGACGTTGCTCGAATCCTTTTTTACCAATAGGCAGTCGTTCGTACTCAAAGACTTGAATAACCATCAGCGATGTTAGATATTAGGCGATATATGCTAAGCAAGTTTTACTAAATCTAAATCAGTGCTTAACCCAATCTATATGCTTCTTCAAATAACGCAACGTTCTTGCTTCCTCGCTTCCTTCTTTGGGTACATAGTTGTACAACCAGTTCGCCTGCGGAGGCATACTCATCAAAATCGACTCGGTGCGCCCATCCGTCAGCAATCCGAACTTCGTGCCTCTATCCCAAACTAAATTAAATTCGACGTAGCGACCTCGACGCACCCGTTGCCAGTCGCTATGCTGAGTTGTAAAAGATAGATCACGATTTCGATGAGCTAACATTTCGTAAATGGGAGCAAAGGCTTCGCCTACATCACGCACAAAGGCAAAATGTTGTGCTTGAGTATTTTGTTCCGCATCACCTAAGCGATCAAAGAAAATGCCACCTACACCACGTGTCTCTTTCCGATGGGGCAAGTAAAAGTAGTCGTCGGCGTATTGTTTAAACTGCTCATAATAAGTATCATTATGTGCATCGCATACTTGTTTCAGATAGTGATGAAAAGCAATAGCATCAGATGGGACAACATAGTGTGGCGTTAGGTCAATACCACCACCAAACCACCAACGTCCTTGTTCCGCCTCGAAATAGCGCACATTCATATGAATGATCGGCATCATTGGACTACGTGGATGCAATACGATGGAAACACCAGTCGCGTAGAAGTTGCCTCCTTTCATTTGTAGTCCTTTGGCAATGGTATCTGACATTTCGCCGTGTACTGCTGAGAAATTAACACCTCCCTTTTCGATTAAATCACCTTCGATGATACGTGAGCGACCACCACCGCCACCAGGTCGTTCCCAGGCATCTTCCAGAAACTGTCCAGTACCGTCCAACTTTTCCAAAGCTGCACAAATATCATCCTGAAGCCACTGAAAATAAGCGGTGACAGCTACGCGGTCAATTGTGTTATGTTGTGTCTGATTCATATCTTTTTTACCCAATAAAAAGGCTATTGCTTCCATAGATAGACAAGTCGCGGGCGCATTTTGTTACGTAGGAATAGTGGATAGCCGCTTTTTAGTTGCCTGTATCGTTTTTTTAGTGCTACCTACGAATACGTCCTCGTCAATAACCACTACAGGACGTTTCAGAAAAGTGTATTCTTCTAGTATCAGTCGTCTGTAGTCTGCTTCTGAAAGTTGCTGTTCTTTCAAGTTCATGCTGCGGTACTTCATGGCACGACGACTGAATAAGGCTTCATAAGAACCTACCTTTTCTTTCAGTTGATCGAGCTGAGTAGCAGTAATAGGTTCAGACTTAATTTCCTGATAATTGAATTTCGTTTCGTGATCAATTTCACGAATAATGCGTTGGCAGGTACTACAACTGCTCAAGTGATAGACTTTCATCATGTTAGCGAAAAATCTGATTTAACAAATGTGGATAGTTTAGCTTAGTTAGCGTTTGATTTAATCATTTAATGCTTCCTGCATAATTGACAAGTTTATGAACTATCGGGTGACTACATCTTGTTGAAATTTGCCAAGACACTCCTCAATATAGATCATATATGATACAATGTATGACAGGAAAGAAAAAACAATGCACAGATCTAATCAAATACGCTTGTTCAGTAATGTACTAAATTCCGTCCAATATCGCTATCCACGGATGCTGATCGCTTGTTTGACAAAAGGGGAGAGTGCTGTCCCCTTAACTTTAGCTTCTGCAATGAGGTAGTAATCTGATTGAGCCGCATAGGCTGATTTTGCTAAGTTGGCAATACCTTGAAAGATAAGATTTTGAGCTGCAAATTCGTCCACTTCTGAGCGTAGTTTTTTAAAGGGTAAAATAAAGGAGAGTTGACTCTCCTGCTCTGGTTGTATATGTATAGTTTGTTTCAAAAAGATACTACCCATCTCGTACTCATCTATCTTTTTATTATCTCCGCGTCCTCTAGCGTAACGCTCCATTAGTCGTACACGTACTTCTGTTACTTCTTGTCGATTCATAGAAGCAAAACTAACTTCTCCCTTTATTTTGCCTGTATAGGCAGCAACCTCTTCAGGCACGGTCAAAAATACTTTTACCCCTTCAATTCCAAAGTACCGCTTTACTCGTCCAATCATAATTATTACTCATTTATAGATTTCTTGCAAGCTATATTATACCGTTGTGTATGGCTATGTATTTCTAAAAGAAAGATTCAAGTATAACAAGCTGATTTCTAGAATACAGATAGACACTCTCTCACTTTCCATTCTCATCTCTCACTTCACCATCCGATAATGCCAACTCTCTTTCAGTAATTTAATCCAATGCTGCTCAAAAGCTTCTTTATTTTCGACCAAATTATCAAAAACAAGGGTAGTATCAGTGATAATGCCATTTTGATAGAGCTGCTTGAACTCACTTTTGTGCGCTGTCTTGATTTTCCCCTCGTCTTTGTACGCAAAGGTCAAACGATCAAAAAGTGACACTTGAAACTCTTCTTCTAATTGTTTTAAAAAACGCACCGACGCGTCAATGGAACAACCACTTGCTCCTGCTTGGCTTTCATCTACCATCAACACAATAAACTGATCGTAGAACACTTCTGCGAAAGCCTGCAACGCGCGATTGTGACTCACCCAATTGGTCGCAAATCGCTGTAAGAAAGCACGTAGCGGTGGAATCTCTTCCGCTGTAAATGGGCGATTGCTTTGGTACACCCAAACACGAGAGCTATTATCTAAGTGTTTGTAAGTTGTCATAGACTAGACCGTTTTTGGAATAACTGTTTGTGTAGTTGTAATGTTTGTCCGCATCGCCATTGAACGCAAATACAAGTGGGCGTGTCGCAGCATCATCTGCTTTTGGAATCGGTTTGAGCATCACTTCTTGCTGTCCTGTTATGTACGGCAGAAAACTAATGAAGAGAAGAAGCGAAAGTGTATATTTCATGTTGCTGTGTTTTAGTAAGGATAGACTGAAGCCATCCCATAATGGAAAATTACGAGATGGCAAAGAGTAATGCAATGATAACTGCTTGATAGTCTACCATTTAACGTCTAAAAGTCAAAACTGATCCACTTCCTGATACGCTTTCATCAATGCCACTTCTCCGTCTTTCCCTTGCTGCGCATTGCCGTGCTCCATACCTAAAATACCATCAAAGCCACGCTCGTCGATGTATTTGAAAATATTTTTGTAGTTAATTTCGCCAGAAGTGGGTTCTTTACGACCAGGATTGTCACCTATTTGGAAATAGCCGATTTCATCCCAAGTCATTTCGATATTTGGGATCAAATTACCTTCTGTGATCTGCTGATGATAAATGTCAAATAAGATTTTACAAGAAGGGCTATCCACTGCTTTGCAAACCATATATGCTTGCGGACTTTCTGCTAAAAACAAACCTGGATGATCTCTGAAATTGAGTGGTTCGAGTACCATTACTAAATTATGCGGTTCGAGCAGTGCACTTGCTTGTTTGAGCGATTCAACGACATTTGCCATCTGATAAGCTGGGTGCAAACGCAGATCGACAAAGCCTGGAACAACGGTCATCCACTTCGCATTCACGCGTTTGGCGACTTCTATCGAGTCCTTAATATCTTGCAAAAACTCATCGCGTTTATCTTGTTTGCCACTCGCCAAATTGGGTTCTTGCCAGTAAATCTTGTGCGCCACAAAAACGCCCATTTCTAGTCCACGTTTTTCCATCGTCTGCGCCATCTTCTCCTGTAGGGCAACCTCTCGATTTTTCATGCCATTGTCCTCGAACGCTCGAAACCCCTGATCTGCCATGAAATTCAGTTGGTCAATCGGATCGTCTCCAGCATGATGTTTGAACATGCCTAAATGAGGCGCGTACTTCATACGATACTCATAAGGAGCTGAATAAGATGGAGTATTATTAGCGGTGAAGGTCATAGGTATCCCTAAAGCAGCACTTCCTAGCGCGGATTGCTGCACAAATCGACGTCGGTTCATGTTCGTTTCGTTTTGATTCTAAAAAGAACTAAAGATAAGAGAATGTGAGTGAATGAGGAAATGGGAGTTGGAGAAGGAGAACTTTAAGTTCGTAGGATTGATTCAGTTTTACAAATTCATCGCGTCATTTGGTCTCGATAGAATGCGTTCCACTGGAGGGATACCAGTTAGTACTATAAATTGAGTAGTTCTATTCCTATCAAAGTGAGCGAAAAACAAAGGTAATTCCGTAGATATCCAGACTACCAACTGAACTAGCCTCCCGTCTCACATCTCAAAGCGAAGCGATCTCACCGCTAACTTACGCATTCATCAACTCCAGTATTCGATTCAACGCCTCAGTATCTTTAAAAGGAATTACAATTTGTCCTTTGCCTTTCGCATTCACTTTCAGTTGAATTTTGGTTTCCAAATGGCTAGACAACTGTTGCTGCACGGTGAGGTAGTCGCCACTTAAACTAGACTTGCTAGCGGAGGCAACTGGTTTTTCTGCCTTTAATTCCTGCACCAATCGTTCCAACGCACGTACCGACAAGCCTTCTTCCAAGACACGGCGATAGAGCGCGGATTGCAACACAATGTCATCTACACTTTTTAAAGCCTTCCCGTGTCCGCCACTGATTTTCCCTTCTTTCAGCCCTTTTTGAATATCAGGTGGTAGTTCCAATAGACCCAACGCATTCGTGATCGTCGTGCGTTTTTTACCTACTCGCCCTGACATTCCCTCATGTGTCAAATTGAACTCTTCGATCAACCGCTGATAGGTGACGGCTACTTCAATCGGGTTCAAGTTTTGACGTTGAATGTTCTCCACCAATGCCATTTCCATCAATTCCTGATCGTCCGCTAACCGAATGTATGCTGGCACTTCTTTTAAGTTCGCCAATTTCGACGCCCGCATCCGACGCTCCCCCGAAATCAACTGATACTGCCCATCTGCCACACGGCGCACCGTAATCGGCTGAATCAACCCATAGGTTTTAATCGACTCTGCTAACTCATTCAAACCCTCCTGATTGAACTCCACACGTGGCTGAAAGGGGTTCACCTCTATCGACCGCAGTGGAATCATCGCCACTGTATTCGACAGCTGTTTCACGATCTCCTCATTCTTGGAAGCATCAGCCTCTATATTGTTCAACAACGACTTCAAGCCGCGTCCTAACTGTTGTTTTTGTCTGTTTTGTTTTGCCATTTTTATTTATCGAGATTTGAGATAGTGAGATTTGAGATCGCTTCGCTTTTAGACTGATGGAGCAGTTACCGAATTATAGCCAGACGCTGAAAAAGTCTCTTATCTCGGAGTACGTTCCGCAAGGCGGAAGGACAATCTCACATCTAGAAGCGAAGCGATCTTAAACTAAGCCGTCGCCTTCGTTTTTAATCGAATCGAATCATTGTTGCGACTCAAAAATTCTTTTGCGAGGTTTAAAAAGTTGACTGTGCCTTTGCTAGCCGCATCATACATCACGACTGGCTGTCCCAAGTTAGGTGCTTCACCGATCTTCGAGTTGCGATGGATAATAGTATCAAAGACTTGATCTTTAAAGACTTCACGTACTTCACTCACCACCATGTTCGCTAGTCGAAGACGACTATCGTACATAGACAACAAGATACCTTCTATTTCTAGCTTTTGATTCAATTGTCGCTTGACGAGACCAACAGTGTTCTGTAGTTTGCCTAGACCTTCCAACGAGAAAAACTCACATTGTACGGGAATGAGTACCGAATCTGCTGCCGTTAGCGCGTTGACGGTCACGATGCCCAAAGAGGGCAGACAATCGATGAAAATATAGTCGTATTCATCACGTACTTGCTCAATCAGGTTTTCCATCCGATATTCCCGACGAAATTGATTGACGAGTTCCAACTCTGCACCGACCAAATCTATACTGGATGGAATGATGTGCAAATTGGGCGTATCCGTTTCTACAATTGCCTCGTGTGGGTCGGTTTCATTGACCAAACAATCGTAGACGCTGACTTCTACTTTGTTTAGGATGATACCAACGCCTGTGCTGCTATTGGCTTGCGGATCGGAGTCGATGAGCAGTACTTTCTTCTCTAGAATCGCTAGACAAGCCGATAGATTGATGGCTGTCGTGGTCTTCCCAACGCCCCCTTTTTGATTCGCAATTGCAATAACTTTTCCCATAGATTTGTGCTGTGATAGGAAAGAGTTCATCTCATCCCCTAAATACTAAGACTCTCGCCGATAGCTGGCAAAAGTAGTGTTTTTCCCGCGCTCTTAAAAGTTTGTTTTGCTTCGGCTTGATCTATTTTGATGTAGTCAAAGGTATCATAATGGCAACCGATCACGCGATCACACTGAATAAAGTTACAAGCGATGGTCGCATCTTTTGCATCCATTGTGAAGGTGTCGCCAATTGGAAGGATAGCTACGTCTAGTTTTGGACAAGTCATTGGAATTAGTTGCATATCCATCGTCAAAGCGGTATCGCCAGAAAAGTAAAAGCATTGGTCGTCATTCCAAATGACAAAACCACCTGGATTGCCTCCATAGCTGCCATCAGGAAAACTACTGGAGTGAATAGCAGTTACATATTTGACAGTGCCGAAGTCAAATTTGGCTTTCCCACCATGATTTAATGGGTAAGTATCAAAACCTGTTTCGCCATACTTGGTAGCGATTTCATAGTTGGAAATAATCATTGCGCCAGTTCGTTTGGCGATACTTTCTAGGTCAGCGATATGGTCTTGGTGAGCATGAGATACTAGAATAAAATCGGCTTCAATTTCGTCGATGTTGATGTCTTTCGCTAAATCATTTGGAGAGATAAATGGGTCGATCAATAATTGGTGGTCGCCAAATTTGATGCCGAAGCAAGACTGGCCGTAATAAGTGATAGTCATAGACAAGTAGATTTAAAGTTTTGACAGTTAAGAGGACTTCTCCTGATGGTAATAGAATTCTAAAGAGCTAAAATTGTTGAATCGACAACTCAAACTCTTTCCGTTCGTTAAAGCAATGTCATCTGGATATGCAAGAAGACACTTTTACTTATTTATTAGTCTTTATTCACAGAAGTTTTTACGCCTATCAATTTTTGTGAATAAAGACTATTACTCAATTCCGACTTATGCGAACGAATCATTTACTCTATGGACTGCTCGTATGTAGCAGCATTCTATTTTTAGCCAATTCTTCTGGTGCCCCATTGGGACGAACTGGTGCGCCTGGCGACAACACCTGTGGCTCTTCTTCCTGCCACAATGTAAGTGCCAATCAAGAAAATGCCACCATCGCCATCAATTTTGGGGAAGAAGCAACTACCTATCAAGCTGGCGAAACATACCAAGTCAACATCAGCATCACTGACTCTCAAAACCCCAATCGAAATGGGTTTCAAATCGTTGCTTTGGATGAAAAGAATGAGAATGTAGGTGCTTGGATACTTACAAATGATGACCAAACACAAACTCGCTCCAGCAACTCCACAGGGCGCGAATACGTAACACATACGCGCAATGGCAATAGTCAGTCTACTTGGTCGATGAACTGGGCAGCGCCAGTAGAGGACGCTGGAGCTGTAACGTTCTACTTAGCTGTATTGGATGCCAATGGGGCGAATGGCAATCGAGGCGATCATTTGTACACGACCTCTCAAACGATCAATGCAGATATTGCCAACAGTACGTTGACCACTCAAGCTGAAGCATTTCGCATTTTTCCAATGCCTGCAAAAAATGTCTTAAACATTCAATACGAAACAGGTGTCGTTTCACATTATGCTCTATACGATTTAAGTGGCCATCTGCTTCGCCGTGCTACTTATCAACCAACTATTGAGATCAGTGATTTATTGAATGGATTGTATATTCTGAAATTGGAGACGAATGCAGGACAAGTGTATCGGAAGGTGATGGTTCAGCGATAAGCATTTCAGTGAAGTAAAACAATTTGAAGAGCTGTTGGTACCATCTATCGTGCACATATCAAGGATGAAGGAGAGTGATTCTTTCAACATTGACTACTGCTCTTCATTTACTTGATCTTGAAGATATTTTGGAAGTTTTGCAATGCCGCTGCTAGAGGAGCTGTTGTTCCTGCTTGGGTCATGTCTTTTAGTAGGATGAAGGTCGGAGGCTGTAGTAGCAGTTGCCAGCCTCTATTTTGAGGAATGGACGAAAAATAAGTTCTGTATTTCGACGCAGTATCCATTCAAAAGATACCGTCATAAATCGGGAAGTTATGAGTTGTCCGTTCCTCATTCTATAATAGAACTCAGAAGCGTTCAAAAGGACCAGGAAACTAGCCGCCCCGAACGTTTTGTGCTTTAAAAGAGGAAAGGGTGTAAGTGGTTATTTCAAGCCTAGCATTCACGGGGCAACTCTAGCCGTAAAAGGTAAAAGAAAGCTCTAATTTTCTGCCTTCGGCAAGCGAATCGTAAAGGTCGTGCCTTCGCCTTCTTTGGACTGTTTGACGAAAATTTTGCCGTTGTGGTAGGATTCGATGATGCGTTTAGCAAGTGACAATCCTAAGCCCCAACCTCGTTTCTTCGTCGAAAAACCTGGTTGGAAAACGGTTTTGTGCTTAGAAGCTGAAATCCCTTTCCCAGTATCGCTTAGGTCTAAGTTAACGTATTTGGCATCTTCGTATATCTCCGCACTGATTTGCCCTTTTCCGTCCATTGCATCCAGTGCGTTGCGCATCAAATTTTCGATGACCCACGCGAAAAGATGCGAATTGATATTGACCCATTTGGCTTTAGACGTAATGGGGTCCGGAAAATCGAAGGTCACTTTTCGAGGTGCTCGTCGCTGCATATACGCCCGCATCTGCTCCAGTTCTGCATAAATGTTGAGGGCTTTTAGTTCAGGTTCAGACCCAATTTTAGAAAAGCGATCCGCAATCAGCTCCAGTCTGGACACGTCTTTGCTCAATTCTTGCATCACTTCCATTAAATCTTCATCTTCCTCATTTGTCATTTTCACATGATCGATCCAACCTAGAATGGCACTGATCGGCGTACCTAATTGATGTGCCGTTTCCTTCGCCATACCTGCCCAAACGCGGTTCTGTTCGCCGCGTCGCGCCATGCTAAAACTGAAATAACCGAAAGCGATGAACAAAGCAATCAAAAGCATTTGGACAATAGGAAAGTATTGTAGCAAGGTAAGAATCTTGGACTTTTTGATGTAAAGTCGTTGCGGAAAGCCATTGACTTCTAGATAAGGAGCGTCTGACTTTTGAAGTCGTGTTAGTTCCTCTCGTAAAAACTCAGGGTCATTGTCTTTCTCTATTCCGAAATTGGCAGCATGATAAATAGAATCGCTTTCGTAATCATAGAGTAGAACGGGAACAGACTGTGCAGCTTGCAAAACCGCTACGTTGAGTGTTACATCTTCTCCTCCATAAAGACGATCCGATAGAAAACCAATAATATTTTCCCGTGGCAGATAATCGTCTTCACTCAATCGCTCTTCCAAACTAAACATGATTTCATCTAAATCAGGATCGTCCGTCGATGCTTGCAGTTCATCCTGCGCGATTCGGTAAAGCTCGGCAATGCGCCGTTCATTTTCTGCCAGTTTGTTGGTCAAATAAATCGTAAAAAGAGCAGACAGCGAAACAATGACTACACCAGCAATTGCTAGCCACCATTTCCATCTTGTTTTTTGTGCGTAGAAATCCATTCAGTATAGCTGTAGAACAATAGAAGATTGGGACAAACGTACTACTTTTGTTCTGATAGTTTATTTAGAAAACGAAAGTGAACCGTAGATAGATATGTAAGGGGATCAACTATTGGTGTATATATTCCTAGTCTAGCATCCAATATCTACAGGCTATCGTCTCAATATTAAAATTACTTCATAACGCAGATTTGACGCTATTCATTATCTATTCCGTCCTGCTATTAGTCAGTTATTTGGCTTTGATGGGGCATTATCGCTCTGCTTGGCGGCAGTTACCTAATTGGGAAGTGCCAGACAATTTTCAACCTAATACGTTGATTAGCATCATCATTCCAGCACGCGACGAAGCCGAAAATATTGAAGCTTGCCTGCAATCTATTCTAGCTCAAAATTATCCAACTAACTTATTCGAGGTCATCGTTTTGGACGATCACTCAACGGACGCTACACCTGAGTTGGTGCGAAATATAGGAAATCAACGGGTTCGATTGATTCAGCTAGCGGACGTCATTCAAGCGAACGAAACACAATCTTTCAAGAAAAAAGCATTAGAAGTTGGGATAAATGCAGCTAAAGGAAACCTAATCGTGACAACTGACGCCGACTGTTTAGTACAACCCAATTGGTTAGCTTTGATCGCCTCTTTCTATGAAGAAAAGCAGTACCAATTCATCGCCGCACCTGTTAATTTCTACGACGAACAAAGCACCTTTGAACGCTTCCAATCACTCGATTTTATGGGAATGATGGGTATTGCAGGTGCAGGTGTTCAAAGTCAATGGATGCGGATGTGTAATGGGGCGAATTTAGCATACGAAAAGTCCTTATTTCAATCCGTGGGTGGATTCGATGGTATTGTGGAACTAGCTTCTGGAGACGATATGCTCTTGATGCAAAAAATCGCGCAACGTTCGCCAGAAAAGATCGGTTATTTAAAAAGTAAATCGGCGACGACTTTTACCAAAGCAAAACCGACACTCTCTTCGTTTATTCAACAGCGACTGCGTTGGGCGACAAAATCGAATAGCTATCCAGAAGTATGGATGACGGTTGCTTTAGCTATCGTTTTCTTGTTTTGCTGCCAAATTCCGTTGAGCTTTTTGCTAGGTATGGTTTGGCATTCGGAGTTATTGATCGTTGGTATCATTTTATTGGTTGGAAAAGCGATTGCCGACTATTTTTTGCTCTCCGAAATGGCAACTTTCTTTCAACGTCGTGATTTGATGCGGTCGTTTGTCCCTTCTTTTTTCCTACATCTTCTTTACATCATCGGTATTGGTACCGCCGCGAATTTGAAGAAAGAATATACTTGGAAAGGTAGAAAGGTGCAATGAGCAATGAGTTTAGAAAATGCTCCTAATTGTTAATTGTTCACTGCACATTGTCAATTGGCAATTGTCAAAGATGTCCTTGCGCTTGCAACTGAAACAACTCCGCGTACTTCCCTTCTTTCGTCAACAGTTCTTCATGCGTTCCATACTCCAATCGTTGTCCTTGCTCTAAAAAAAGAATTCGATCTGCCATACGAACGGTCGAGAAACGGTGCGAAATGAGGACTGCCATTTTATCTTCGATGAGTTCGGTGAAGCGGACAAATACTTCATGTTCTGCGCGAGCATCTAGGGCAGAAGTGGGTTCGTCCAAGATGTAGAGTTGTGCGTCGCGCATGTAAGCACGAGCCAGCGCAATTTTCTGCGATGTTCGGTGATAACTATGGAGGTAGATCATACGTTTGTCGACGCTGTATGCGATCCACCGAATGGGTATTCCCCTTATGCCCTTTTTGTCCTCCTGCCTTTTTACCACTCTTCTGTCTTCTACTTTTGGGCGCAGCTTTGGTGTATGGATTATCCGTCGAAGGTGATTTGGAACTATTTTGACTGGTTTTCTCTAATTAATTTTCTAATTCCTGTGTCCGCTGTGCTTGTGTAGAGAGTCTTTGTTCAAAATATGACACCACCAACCTGACTATTTCTTGTATAGCCGATGGGAGTTGATTAATCGTATGTTGAAGTGAACTTGGTAACATGCCCAAAAAATTAATTATTCCTAGTCAATTTTTTCACTTTCTCCCAGAAAAACTAAAACAATTCTTGAATTTTCATCCTTTTTTTGGGGTAGCCTGAATAGTTACGAATTTAGTTTGTTCATAATTTGTGTTCAATATGTGTATAAAACTGGACAATAGGTTTTAAATAGACGCAAGATAGAATGGATGAAAGAAATCAGGATACTATGAAATGGTTATTTTACAACAATGATATTACATAGCCAAAGCCACTCTGTATGAAATAAAGGCGAAGGGAATAATCGAAGATACAGGTGTAGACATAAATGGTTGATAGTTGAATGTAGATCTAGAGAAGATTCTTTAGTGGTATCAACTTGGCTCTTTCGTGTGGGAACATTTATAGTCGCAAAAATCCTTAAATAAGAGGAAAAATAGTCGACCTAGTTCAAAATTTGTCTGAAATAAGTCAATGGTAAAACAAATATTCATTCTACCTTATTCTTGTTTTTGAATTATCACTTCATCCATTTTCTTTTTAGCATAATCAACAAACAATTTTTAAACATGGTGTCCGAAACAGTCGTTTCCTCCTCTGCTGCTACGCAACGTATGCTGGCGCGTTTTCGTAATGTCCGCCAACAGTCCATTGCCATTTGTGAGCCACTGGAAACAGAAGACTACGTTGTCCAACCCAATGTTGATGTTAGTCCACCAAAATGGCATTTGGGACATTCTACTTGGTTTTTCGAAAACTTCATTTTAGCTGAATATGTAGAAGGTTACGAACTGTACCAGCCGAAATACAATTATTTTTTTAATAGCTATTACGAGAGTCAAGGACCACGCATACTGAGAAGTTCACGTGGCAACATGACTCGCCCTTCTGTAGAGGACATTCTAACCTATAGAACACATGTAGATAATAAAGTTGAAGAACTGCTGCATCAAGGTGATCTAGCAGATGATCTATTGTACTTGATGGAAGTAGGACTACAACATGAGCAACAGCATCAAGAGTTACTAGTGACCGACATCAAATACATTTTGGGCAACAATCCGATGTATCCCCCTTATCAAGATATGATGATGGACATGCGTTACAAAGTAGCACGTCCGATGGAATTTGAACTAATCCCAGAAGGGATCTACGAAATAGGATATACTGGTGAAGATTTTTGTTGGGACAATGAGCAGAGTCGACACAAAGTTTATCTGCATGATTTTGAGATTGCGGATCGTTTAGTCACCAATGGGGAATACTTAGAATTTGTACAAGCTGGCGGCTATGAGAATTTTGAGCATTGGTTGATGGAAGGCATAGAGTGGGCGAGGAGTTTGGAAGTCAAAGCACCTTTATATTGGTACGAAAAAGACGGCGATTGGTATCATTATACTTTGCGTGGCTTGGAAAAAGTGAATCCTGAAGAGCCAGTCACACACATCAGTTACTACGAAGCCGATGCCTATGCTCGTTGGAAAGGTATGCGTTTGCCGACAGAGCAAGAGTGGGAAGTGTATTGTACAAAGTGGCATGAAAGGATTCCTGAAAATGGTAACTTTGTAGAAACCCTACAATTTCATCCTACTGTAGCAGAAGATGGCAATGATCTTCAACTACTTGGTCAAGTCTGGGAATGGACTTCTAGTGCTTACCTACCTTATCCTAACTATCCTCGATTCAAGGGCGCATTAGGAGAATACAACGGCAAGTTCATGGTCAACCAAATGGTGTTGCGTGGTGGTTCTTGTGCCACACCTAAAAGCCATATTCGCATGACCTACCGCAACTTCTTCCATGCCGATAAACGTTGGCAGTTCACTGGTATTCGGCTGGCAAAATAAATACTAGACAGTTTAATCTTATCCAAATGGCATCCATACAAAGCGTGCAACTTCAATGGTACGCGCTGTATGAAAATAAATAATCTATAACTTTCACTACAAACTTATTTAATGGTTGCTCTTGAAGCTTTTACGACCGCTCCAACAATTAATCAAACCTTTGCCGATGATGTGCGCAAAGGCTTGTCCGATTCTCCAAAACGCCTCTCTTCTAAGTACTTCTACAACAAGCGAGGCGACGCGCTATTTCAGCAAATCATGGCGATGCCAGAGTATTATCCCACCGATTGTGAGTTTGAAATCTTTTCTACTTACAAAGAAGCTTTGCGGCAGGAGTTGGGCAATCAGCAGTTTCAGTTGATCGAATTGGGAGCTGGCGACGGCACAAAAACAAAAGTATTGCTCGAACATTTTCTCGCTCAAAATAGCAATTTTAGCTACGCACCTATCGACATTTCAGGTAATGTGCTGGAGCAGCTAGAAGACGATCTTTCCATACTTTGGCCCGAACTACCAGTACAAACCGTAGCTGCTGAGTACGTTAAAGGTCTGGAACAGCTGAGTGAAAGTGAAGCGCGAAAACTAGTCTTATTTTTGGGTGGCAATATCGGCAATATGCAGCCAAAAGCAGCGAACGATTTTTTAAGACAACTGTCTAACCGACTTCAGCCCGGCGATTTAATATTGATTGGTTTTGACTTACAGAAAGACCCCAACGTTATTTTGAATGCATACAATGATCCAACTGGTATCACGGCTCAGTTCAACTTAAATCTATTGACACGCATCAATGATGAATTAGGGGGAAATTTTGACATCGACTGTTTCCAACATTGGGCCACTTACAACCCGACTACTGGAGCTACAGAGAGTTATTTAATTAGTACGTGTGACCAGAAAGTTCATATTGGCGCATTGAACAAAATAGTTGATTTTCGCGCGTGGGAAGCGATGCATATGGAGTTATCTTTAAAGTATAACTTACCACAGATCAATGAGTTAGCACAGGCAAGTGGATTTGCTGTCAAGCAGAACTATCAAGATGAAAAGCGTTATTTCGTGGATAGTTTGTGGGAGGTACAGTAGGACAATCCTCCATGCTTCTGTTCTCTTATAATGATATATACTGCCTGTCTCTTTTGCTGTGTTCTGGGTTGAAGTTTGGGCAGTTGGGTCTAGTCTGCTCAAACAGATAGGCGAAGATAGCTTCCAGTGAAGAATCGCTTCGAGAACGCGGACTTAGCTAGTGAGAAAGCATTGCAAGAGGACAGAGCAATTTTTTAACTACCAGAGTACACGAGCTGCATCTACACTAGCACGTGTAACACGTGTAATGGAGTACCTCTAACAGGAATATTCAATGTGTTTTTACTGAACTCCCTCTACTTTGTGGCTGCTATGTTGCTTATATTTGCAGTTGCTATTGTCTACTGTATCATTTGTCCTGATTACCATTAGCAACAAATTCCTAACCTAGTTCTACACCTATGCCTTCTATTCTCATCAAAAACGCCCAACTCATCAATCGCGGCAACATCCAAACCAAAGATATTTTTATCAAAAATGGTCGTATCGAACGAGTTGATAATCAAATCAATACACCTGCTGACATAGAACTAAACGCCGAAGGAAAATACGCCATGCCTGGCATCATCGACGATCAAGTACATTTTAGAGAACCCGGACTGACGCACAAAGCCAATATCTATACGGAAGCCAAAGCAGCCGTGGCAGGTGGTACGACGTCTTTCATGGAGATGCCCAACACCAAACCGCCTGCTTTGACACAGGAACTATTAGCTAAAAAATACGCCATCGGGGAAAAGACCTCTTTAGCGAACTACTCCTTCTTTATGGGAGCTTCCAATGACAATATTGAAGAAGTATTGAAAACCAATCGCGAAGACGTCTGTGGTATAAAAGTTTTCATGGGATCAAGTACTGGCAATATGTTGGTCGATGACCGAGTGGTATTGGAGGCCATTTTTTCAAAAACACCCTTGCTTGTTGCTACCCACTGCGAAGACGAAGCGACCGTGCGCCAGAATGTAGCTGCTGCTATCGAACAATATGGAGAAGATATTCCCATTTCTGAGCATCCTATTATTCGGAATGTAGAAGCGTGTTATAAGTCGTCTAGTCTAGCAGTAGAACTAGCGGAACGATACAATACTCGCCTACATATTCTGCATATCTCTACGGCGGACGAATTAGCTCTATTCAGAAATGATATTCCACTGCAACAAAAACGCATTACGTCTGAGGTCTGCGTGCATCACTTGTACTTTGAAAGCAGCCAATACGCAACATTTGGAACGCAAATCAAATGCAATCCTGCCATCAAATCTGCCGAACATAGAGACGCGCTGCTTCCAGCGTTGCTAGATGATCGTTTGGATATCATCGCCACGGATCATGCACCACATACTTGGCAAGAAAAAGAAAACAAATACCTAGACGCACCATCGGGCGTACCACTAGTGCAGCATTCCTTGAATGTGATGTTGGAATTTTATCATCAAGGCAAAATTAGTCTAGAGAAGATCGTCGAAAAAATGTGTCACGCGCCTGCGGAGTGTTTTCAGATCGTGGATCGAGGCTATGTGGAAGAAGGACAATGGGCAGATATTGTCTTATTCGATCTGGAAAAAGTATGGACAGTCGATAAAAGCAACATTCACTATCGCTGCGGTTGGTCGCCATTCGAGGGGCATACCTTTCGAGGAGGAGTAGAATCAACCATTGTGAGTGGTCATTTAGCTTGGCACGATGGAAGATTTGATGAAACAAAAAAAGGCGAGCGACTACGCTTCAGGAGGTAAATACGGTTTTGAGGGGAGTTGTAGCCTCTAAAAACCATACGAATTTGAAACACATAGGCACGTAGAACACCTAGTTGTTTTATTCATAGTGTGTTGAAAGTAAAGCGAACATAGACTTCTTGGCTAGAGTCAAACAGGTGTAGTTCTTAGTTGTAAAACACTCCCCTGATCGTTTTTATACTTGAAAGATCGTCGGGCAGGTTCGGGTGCTTTATCTATTATCAATCTGCTTGCTGGAATCGGGAAAACTATACGAGGATAGTCTTCCCATCTTCCATATACACCAATTTAAGTAAGTAGGCAATGCGGCGTTTTTTTGAGGAATAAACCACATTCGTCTCTTCACTAAGTTTTGAGCTAGGAAAAATAGACAGATAAAAACTGTCCACTTTCAGAAACGTCATAAAAACCTGGTGGTATACTTAATTTTTCTACCTCCAATGCTTTGAGTATAGGTTTTGAGAACTCAAAGGTATCTGTAACCATGAATCGGTGATTGTGAAAATGGAAGTTCATTAATTCATCCGTCATGCTTTCCTTGACGAAATCAAAGCGGAGTTTTCCATTACCTTCTAGTGTGACGTATGTCAGTGTTCTTGTAGGTTGCTTTCCTGCCGATAAAGTAAGTACTTTACAGATACCCGTTCCTTTACAGCGATTTTTGGGCGAGCCGAAGATGACTTCCGAGCGCACGCAGCGTCCATTGCCAACTATTCTTCTCGATAAGTTTGTTGATGTCGTTTTTCTTTTCATAATAGTATCAATAGATGGTGATCCTGCACTCAATGCAGAGATGAGATGTATGGAATTCATGTTGATGAAATTAAAGGTGAACGACTTGCTGTTGTATAGCATGTAAATGGGTGTTTCTTATTGAGGACCTAAAATGTCTCCCAACACTGGTCCTCTTTTTGGGCCTAAAATATCTCCGAGTACTGGTCCGCGATTAGACATAGGAGTGGCTAGTGCCGCTCCTACCGTTTGAGTAGGTGACTGTGTCATAACTAGTGTCTTTTTAAGTATTGTTTTACAAGTATTTGTCTCTGTAACTGATAGTACAAAGGTATACTCAAGACCTAGCTGCTCACAGGACGCGAAACAGGATGTAGAGAACTCTTACTCCTATATTTTTTGCTAAAAAATTAAGATAAAGTACTGATGGTCAATGGAATATGATTATAGATAAAAAGGAAGACGAACACTCTAAGCATCACCCAATTGGCTTCCAACGGCTTGGAATGAGTGTATAATCCTGCTGTTTTTGCTGTGGAGAGAAGAACAATATACCAAAGAAGAACAGATCAATACTAGCTGTGACGGCAGTATGTTGTTTCAGTGCCGTCCACGCTTTTTGCATGTCTGCTGACCAATAAATATCATCGAAAATGAAGAGCGTATGGTCGTGTGCTTTCGGCAGACACATCTCAAAATACTGTAGGGTAGGAGCGTATTGATGATTGCCATCAAAAAAGACGAAATCAAGTTGTGGAAGCTGTGCTACGACCTTGGGCAACTGCTCTTCAAATTGACCGATATGGATTTCAATGTTTTGGACGTTCAATAAATCAAAATGCTGTTGAGCACGTCGCGCAATCTGTGGACACCCCTCCAGCGTATGTACAGTCGTATAGGCAGCTGATTTCGCCTGATACAAAGTAGCGATTCCCATAGAAGTCCCCAGTTCTACAACCGTCTGCGGACGATATTGCTGAATCATCCGAAACAGCAATTGACAAAAAGCAGGAGAAGTCGCTGCGTTGCGTGTAATATCTTGAATACGTCGCTCACGAGTAGCCCCTAGTCGAGAACCAGCACCAAAGTCCGTCACGTCAATTGTCTTTTTGTCTTTTAAAAGACGTTTGCGCAGCCGTTCTATTTCTTCAAACGCATAGAAGTATCGGCGATCTTCTAAAACATGTTCAGTGAAGTCCGTAAGGAGAGGAGTGTCTACCACACTTGCTTTGGTAGCACGAAGATAATAGCGTAAGTAAGCTTTGGCAAGGTGAAATGAAGACACGCAGTAGCAATTTGAACGGGGCGAAGCTAAGGAGAAAAATACAAATTCTAGTATGTATTGGTTACCAACTACTTTTCGACGATTCTGCTAAACTCTCTGAAAAAAGCTAAGTTTACAGCCTATTGAATCAACGATTAGCAGCACAACAGCAATATGGAAATCAAGTACATCGATAGACAAACTGGTGAAATACACACCGAAACTCCTCCTGCAGAAGGCTTACTCAAATTCCTATACGACAATCCGCTAGGGAAAACAGCCTTGTTGCCTATCGTTAAAAGAAAATTCATTTCGACTTTATATGGAAAACGAATGGATCGGTCTTCCTCTACTAAAAAAATAGAAAAGTTCGTCAAAGAGTTAGATATTGATCTGTCCGAATCCCAAAAATCACTATCTGAATTCACATCGTTCAATGACTTTTTCTACCGAAAATTAAAACCTGAAGCACGTCCCATTGCAGATGGATTTGTTGCACCAGGTGATGGTCGGTTATTGGCATTTGAGGAGGTCAGTGACTTAGAACATTTTTTTGTGAAAGGAGGAGAATTTACACTGGATTCTTTCCTGTGTGACGAGGAGTTGGCTACTCAGTTCAGAAAAGCTTCTTTATTGATCCTTCGTTTAGCTCCCAATGACTACCACCGCTATCATTTTCCTTGCGATGGCATACCTTCTGAATCTACAGCAATCAAGGGTAGATATTACTCTGTCTCACCGTATGCTGTCGCTAATAACTTTGCGCGCGTCTTTGGGGAGAACAAAAGAGAATACTGCATTCTAGCTACTGAGGAAAAGGGAGATGTGCTGTTAGCACCAGTCGGAGCGACGATGGTCGGCACCATTATCAGTACTTATACGCCTGAGCAGCCTATTCAAAAAGGAACAGAAATGGGATATTTTGCCTTTGGTGGTTCTTCTATCGTCATGCTAATTGACAGAAAGAAAGTAGTCATTGATGCTGATATTTT
Organism: uncultured Saprospiraceae bacterium; assembly: GCA_964385665.1. GTDB lineage: Bacteria > Bacteroidota > Bacteroidia > Chitinophagales > Saprospiraceae > JAAUTG01. The sequence goes on along the minus strand of CAYLPW010000020.1, from coordinate 7,128 downwards.
AGAAAATACTCGCAATCAGATGGAGACATTCGTCAAAATGGGAGAGAAGATTGGGAAATAAGTGTAAGGTAGTGTTCACGATAGTTTGTGCTGAATAACGAATATACCAAATGTATCTGATCCGAAAAGTTGATCGAGTAGAACCTGATGAGAACGAATCTCGTTGCGAGGCGTTTGTCCAATTTTCGGGGTCAGTATGAATTGATTACCGTGGGTAGTTTGTATAGTAGAGTCACTAAAATGAGCCTGTATGAAAACAAAAATTTGTGCGACTTGCCAAAGAGAGGATAAGGTGATGTACCGCGTTCAGATTCAAAAAGGAAAGACGTGGATATTCGTCTGCAAAACATGTTGTGAGAAGCACCAAAAACTGCCCAACTATCGGTATGGGGGGACATGGAAGGGGTATCGGCATTAGGGAGTTGTGGGTCGTGGGTAGAAACTGTTTGTACTTGCAGTCGTTCTAGAGAGGTATATATTTGCAACAAAAGCTCATTTTTTTCATGACATCAGCCACCAACAAAATATTCAATGATCCAGTCTACGGATTTGTCAGTATTCCTTACGGCATCGTCTTCGATTTAATTGAACACCCTTATTTTCAGCGACTGCGACGCATCAAACAATTGGGGCTAACACATTATGTCTATCCCGGGGCGCTGCACACGCGTTTCCACCATGCTTTGGGCGCGTTGCACTTGATGACGCAAGCGGTGGAAGTGTTGCGATCTAAGGGGGTCGAGATTACAGAGGTAGAAGCAGAAGCGGTGTCTATTGCTATCCTGCTGCATGATGTGGGACATGGTCCGTTTTCGCATACGTTAGAACACACCTTAATCGAAGTCCATCACGAAGAGATTTCGTCCTTGTTTATGCAGGAACTAAATCGGGAGTTTGATGGCAAGCTGAGTTTAGCCATTTCGATCTTTAATGATGAGTACGAAAAACCGTTTTTGCATCAATTGGTGTCTGGGCAATTGGACATGGACAGAATGGACTATCTGAATCGAGATAGCTTTTTTACTGGTGTACATGAAGGCGTGATTGGGTATGATCGCATCATCAAAATGCTATGTGTGTCCGATGGTGATTTGATGGTGGAAGAGAAGGGCATCTATTCCATTGAGAAGTTTTTGATTGCGCGACGGCTGATGTATTGGCAGGTATATCTGCACAAAACAGTGTTGGCGGCGGAACAGATGCTGATTCGACTACTCAGACGGGCAAAAGCATTGGCAAAGGAAGGGGCGCAATTGCCAGTTTCGGATAGTTTACAGTTCTTTTTGCAAAATGATTTTACAGCTAACGACTTTCAAGAACGCCCGACAGACTTGTTACAGCATTTTGCTCGGTTGGATGATTTTGATATTATTTCTGCTGCTAAAAGTTTCATCAATCACGAGGATGCGGTACTTTCCTATTTAGCCACTTCCATCATCAATAGAAATTTGTATAAACTGAAGCTAAAAAGTGATCCTTTTGAGCCTAGCTATGTACGCTATGTGCGAAAGCGAGTCTTGAAAAAAACAGATTTTCAGGAAGAAGATCTACCATTTTTAGTTTTTCAAGGAAAAGAAAGCAACAGCGCGTACAGCGTTTCTAAAGACGAAATCCAAATCTTATACAAGTCAGGCGAAGCGCGTCCGATGTCTGGCAGTTCGGATTATTATTTGCCCTCAAAAGGCGTGACTAAGTACTATCTAGCACATCCAAAAAATATCGTTTAAATCGTCGCTGTTTATTTTGCTAATTCTGCTAATGTCGTATATTTGTGTCATTATTTTGATTTAGTCTAAATAAGGATCATGGCACGTAAACTATCCAATCTTTCTTTAAATGACGATGGTATCGGTACATTGGCTTTTGCTCTTCCTATTGTGCAAAGCAAGAAATTGAAGAAAAAATGCTGTAAGAAATTCAAAAAAGGGAAACGCTGCAAACGCTGCCCTGCCCATGCGAAGCAGAAGTAAAGTTATCTATTTGAGAGCTATTTAATTTTAAAATACATAGGTACATAGTTGCCTGACTTACAGTCTATTATTAGAGTAGCACCAATAGGTTTTTAGCCAACAATATATAGTTCTTAGCTCCTCCTATTTTGCATCAGTAACTGCTACACCTACGAATGAGTCTGCCGTGCCGTAGTAGAGAAACCACTTATTCTTATACCAAACCAAGCCTTCAGCGAAGGTAGTTCCAGACTTGTATTGTCCAGTCACTTCATGGGATAAGGTAGGCTTCAAAAATGGCTGATTGGAACGTTTGACCACTGTGCGCCAATCTTTCTTGTCAAACACAACTCGTCCAACGGAGTACATGCCTGTTGGTAGATTCGGATCAGCTTTGTCTGTATTTTCATTGTTTCGACCATTATAAATCAATGTCATGCCCTCTTTCAGTAGCAGAGCTGGTGGGCCACATTCCGTCAAGTGACTATCGAAATACCCATCGCGCGGTTCGATCAGATAGTGCAAACTGCCATCTTCATTTAGCTCCGGATACCAATCCGTTAAGTTGTCCGACCAAGCCAGATTTACACCATGTTCGCCCCAATACATCCAATACTTTCCATTCTTCTCAGCGACTACAAACTGGTTTCCTTTTGGGCGCGTCAAAATAGAACCCGATTTACTGGCACTATCTTTAAATTTCCCTTCATACGCTTTCGCAAAAGCTGGCCCATGTTTCTCCCAGGTCAACAAATCGCGTGATGTAGCTATCGACAAACGAGGCACTTTATAATTCCAAGCCGTATATGTCATAACATACAAACCATCTTTCGTCACGACTACCCGTGGATCTTCACAACCACCTGGCGCATCATATTTTGCCCATTCATCATTTTTTGGATACAACACTGGTGCATCCATTTTATCGAAATTTACCCCATCCTTGCTTGTCGCCATTCCAATGCGAGAGGTTCGACCACCCAAATGGGCTGCTGGATTATCCTCGCTTCGATAGAGCAACTTGATTTGATCGCCTTGCACAATAGCTGCTGGATTGAAAACATCTGCTTTTTGCCAACGGACGCGTTCGCCAGTCAATGGATCGTTGAATTGATACGTAGAATCGGCACGTAGCACTGGATTTTCAGCTGGTTTGTCAAACGAATCGTACGCAATGGAACGCGCTAATTGGTGTTGACAACTAACTTGAAATAGACTAATCAGTAGAAGGCAGTAGAAAATAGTAGAACACTTCATATTGTAAATATTGATATAAAGAAAGATAGAACAGAGTAGTAAAAGTAGGTGGTTCTGAAGGTTCGATAATCGTTAAAAAAGGTAAGAGCAGGTTAAGAAATCTTTAAATCGACTATTTCTCAAGTCTAACGCATTACCTCATCCGTCTACTCACCAAACTTGCAACCTTAGTTGTTTGGACGATTCTTTACTGTAATAAAGGAGGCAAGTTATCTAAATCGATCACTAAAACAGTATTTAGTATGCGACACACATTAGGAATTTTATTTTGCTTTTTAAGCCTTTCTATTTTCGCTCAACGCGATCAAACCTTATTCAGTGGCAATCATCGAACTGGCTTTTTCGGTGCGCCCATTTTTGAATTTTATGACATCAATTCTGGCAATGATTTTGAAGTAGCAAGTGGTGGCGGTGGTGCATTGATCGTCGGCGATATCTTTTTAGGTGGCTACGGCATCGGCGACATCAATCTCATTCAAACTATCGAAAATGACCGCGCAGACATCGACTTAGCTCACGGTGGTCTTTGGTTTGGCTATGTCCCCTTACAACGTTCGGCAATACACCCTTACATCAGTGCGCGTATGGGTTGGGGAGCAGCTGATATTGTCATCGACGATGATAATTTTACATTCGGCGACCGCTTCTTTGTCTTTAGTCCAGAAGCTGGTGTAGAATTGAACGTATTCCGTTGGTTTAGAATTGCAGGGACAGTAGGCTATCAGTGGTTCGATGGATTACCAAATACTGGCAGCTTCGGCGATTTGGACATCAATAATGTGCGCGCTGGCTTGACCTTACGATTTGGTGCATTCGGACGTAGTAAAAAAGGACATTCTAGTACTGACTGGTGGTAGACTTTTTTTTGGAAAAATTGGGCCAATCGGGAGTAGTTGATGAAGCTGGTCGGTTGCTCCAATTACACCAATTACACCAATTTTATTAATCAAAAACACTCAATATGAAAAATCTATCTCTATTATTAAGCGTCGTTTGCCTGAGCTTACTCCTGTTTAGTTGCGAACTCGATGATCTTTGCGAAAAAGGAGAAGGGGCGACCGTGAGCCGAACGCTTGATCTAGCTTCTTTTCATAGCATCACTATTGACAATGCGGCAACGGTCTTCCTGTCGCAAGGCGAAGAGCAAAAAGTAGTGGTTGAAGGACAAGAAAATATCATTGACTTACTGGATACGAACGTCGACAATGAGACGTGGACAGTTGATTTTACGCGTAATTGTGTCCGCGATTATAGAGATCTTAATATTTATATCACTATCCCTGACATTCAGCGACTGACGGTTGACGGCAGCGGCAATTTAGTGGGCGAAACGGTATTTATCGTCGATGATTTAAGTTTAGTCATTGATGGGTCTGGCGATATGGACATTGCAGCCGAAGTAGAAGAGTTGAACACACGCATAGATGGATCGGGAAGTGTCAAATTGGAAGGTCTGGCAACGACGGCACGCTTTTTCATCCGAGGCTCAGGTGACGTGAGTGCTTTTAACTTGGAGGCTAAGAACGCGGACGTTGAAATTCGTGGCTCAGGCGATGTGGAAGTGTTTGCGACTGATTTTTTGAACGTCGATATTGACGGCAGCGGTGATGTTTTCTATAAAGGGAATCCAGAAATTACGCTCCGCATAGATGGTAGTGGTGAGCTAGAAAATGCGAATTAAATAGTCATTGTCCAGCAATTTCTTATTGCTGGACAACTTTCAACTACATTAGTAGCTAATCAAAAGAGCGCGCCGACTCATCATCAGTGCGCTTTTTCTATGTTAAAATGCTTCTTCTGCCAATCGCTTTATCATATTAAAAATTTCAATTATACGAAATCGACAACTTTCCTGTACTTTCGCACCGAAATAAGCGTTCCTAGAAAACACAAAATACATACAGTCACTAAGCATATACCCATGAAAAGAATAATACTCTTCCTTTTTGTCATTTGCGTTTCTACTCTATCGCAAGCGCAACCCGACAAACGCATTAAAGCGATCAATGAGCAATTTCGTTCTGGCGAGCAACTCTTGTTAGAGAAAAAATATAGACCTGCCCTGAAAGCCTTCCAAAAAGTACTGAAAGAAAATCCAGATCATACCGCATCGTATCGGGCTTCTGGTACGTGCTATGAGCTATTGGGCGACTATCCAAGTGCCTTGAGTTCCTACTTTAATGTTTTGAGTCGAGACCCTTATTTTTCTCGAATTGTTTATTATGAAATCGGGCGTACGTACTACCGATTGGGCGAATATCATTCTGCTTTAGACTATTTTAGTCAGTTTGCTGGACTACAAAATCTGGGGAATGAGAACTTTGGATTGGGCATAGAGCGCGAACAGGCAAAAGAATTAGAGTATCTGCAAGAACTGGGCGAAAGTATGCTGGCGTGCCAGATTTCAGTCGATTCGATTCAGTACTTAAATGTGGGAGCGATTGTCAATCTAGGCGATAAAATCAATACAGAAGCCGACGAGTATTTTCCTTATGTTTCGCTAGGTGATGAGTTACTGTTTTTCACCAGACGAAAGAATGCAAAAACAGACGAAAACCTGTTTATCAGCACTGCGAAAGATAGTATTTGGGGCAGTGGACAAGCCGAAAATGGATTCAACAGCCGCTTCAATGAAGGAATGACGACACTGATTCGGAACGGACGAAAAATGTACTTTACCGCTTGTGAGCGCGACGAAATTATGGGCATGTGCGACATTTGGGAAGCCAAAGTAGATGGCAAACGCATTCAAAAAATGAAGACAGTCGATGGCTACCTCAATTCCGAGTTTTGGGAGTCACAAGCTTCTGTGAGTTGTGATGGTACAACGCTTTATTTTGCCAGCAATCGCGATGGAGGTATGGGTGGAACAGATATTTGGATGAGCGAAAAAGAACCTGACGGACGATGGTCAGAACCAACGAATATGGGACCTAACATCAACACGGCTAGAGATGAAGAAGCTCCTTTTATAACAACTGATGGCAAAACCTTGTACTTCTCTTCAACTGGTCATTTCGGTATGGGAGAAGGCGATATTTATTTTTCCAAGATGCAACGCAACAAACGCTGGACAAAGGCTCGAAACTTAGGCGCGCCAGTCAATTCAGCAGCACGTGAGTTAGGCTTTTTCTTATCCTCCAATGGCAAAACTGGCTATTTCGCCAGCAATCGAGAAGGTGGCGAAGGCGGTATGGACATCTACAAATTTGATCTACCCAATCAATTGATGGCAACGCCAATTACGTACGTAGAAGGTTATGTGAAAGGCAAAATGGATAATCTACCCATTCGTCCTGCCACGGTTCGTATTCAAGGGCGCGACCCGGTTGAAGTCGACGAGCGCGGTCGATTTTTCATCTGTTTTCCTGCGAATGAAACTTTATCCGTAGAAGCAGATGCAACTGGCTATCGTACCTACTATGGCGACTTTGAGATTCCGTATTGGGAGAACAAGGAGTTATATACGATTGATTTGTTGATGGATTTTAACATGGCAGCTTTCACGTCCAATGAACGACCTATAGATAGCTTGGCAACTGGTGCTTCTAATGTATCAAGACCCAGAAAAGAAGAAGTGATCTTATCACGCATCACGACTCTCAGTCTTTACTACGATACCAATCAAAAGAATCTGAATCTAGAAAGTAAAGGACGGCTAGAAAATTTTTTACAGTTGCTAGATCGGGAAAACATCACCCGTCTAGAAATTATTGGCTTTGCGGACTATGTAGGTTCGGATGCAGATAATATGAAACTCTCCGAGGATCGCGCGCGCATTGTTTCTGAATTTATCCAGAAGCGAAATATCGCTGTCAATAAGTTCTTTTTGCAGGCGAAAGGGGAAGTGGATGATGGTCAAACAGTCGAGCAAAATAGGCGCGTTGATATTATTGTACATACGCGGATGGTGAAGCAATAA
>CAYLPW010000019.1:0-35144 GCA_964385665.1 uncultured Saprospiraceae bacterium | reverse complement strand
CAAACATCTATTTCTGAAAAGTTCTCCCTAAATTTTTCCAATCGTTCTTTCATGTGTTGGACATTAGACATTAGACATTAGACATTAGACATTAGACATTAGACATTAGACCTACTACTTGACAGATCAAGACTTCTTACCAGCCATCGACACATATCCATCTAATTCTTTGTACAATTGTATGAGTTGTTTAACAGAACTCATTGTAATAATAAACGTAAACGGACGAAAATTAGTTGTTTGAGAAGCAATTAGCTATTGGCGACTAGCTATTAGCCTGTTCAACTTGTACTTTAAGTTCACCAAAAGGCAGTTTTTTTCTAGGTCTATAAAGTTGAACAACTGTCAGTTATAGTAACAGAATTCATGCTACCCACTGAAAAGCCAATAGCCAACAGCTAAAGGCTAATAGCCCCTCTAATACCTTCTCTTCTTTTTCTTCCGCGTCTTGCTCGGTCGACGTCGTTGGGCAGAAGCGCCACCGCCACCTTTCGTCAAACCAGCTGGATTCATACCACCAAGCGGTCCGCTACCTTTGCTCACTTGATGCATCATATCCGCCATCTGATGAAATTGCTTAATGAACATATTTATTTCTTCCATTGTATGTCCACAGCCTTTAGCGATGCGGCGTTTGCGACTGATGTTGATGAGTTTAGGGTCGCTGCGTTCTTCGGGTGTCATCGAGAAGATAATCGATTCTACTTTCCCAAACGCCGAATCATCAATATCTAGATTCTTTGTCAGTTTACCCATTCCTGGAATCATATTGAGCAAACTTTTGAAGTCGCCCATCTTCCGAATTTGATTCATTTGACCCAAAAAGTCATTGAAGTCAAACTTGTTCTTGCGAATCTTCTTCTCTAATCGTTCTGCTTCCTTCTCATCGAATTCCATTTGCGCTTTTTCGACAAAAGAAACGATGTCTCCCATGCCCAAAATACGCTGCGCCATACGGTCTGGATGAAAGACGTCTAAGTCTGTCATCTTCTCGCCCATACTCGCAAATTTGATGGGTTTGCCGACTGTATATTTCACGGACAAAGCAGCACCACCACGTGTATCCCCATCCAATTTGGTCAGGACAACTCCATCATAATCAATGACCTCATTGAACGCTTTTGCTGTGTTGACCGCATCTTGTCCCGTCATGGAATCGACTACAAAAAGCGTTTCGTTAGGTGAAATCGCTTCCTTGATGTTCGAGATTTCGGTCATCATCTCCTCATCGACCGCTAGACGACCTGCTGTATCGATAATCACCGTATCCAAGTTGTGCGTCTGTGCATGAGCAATGGCATTCAGCGCGATGTCAACAGGGTTTGTGTTTTCTATTTCTTTGTAGATCGGCACCTTAATCTGCTCCGCCAATACGCTTAACTGCTTGATCGCGGCTGGACGATACACATCACAAGCCACCAATAGTGGATTGCGCTTTTTATTTTTCTTCAAGTGCATGGCGAGCTTTCCAGAAAAAGTCGTTTTTCCAGAACCTTGCAAGCCTGCAATCAAAATCACCGTTGGCTTGCCTGATAAGTTAATTTCAGCCGTTTCGCCACCCATCAAATCAACTAGCTCATCCATCACGATTTTGACCATCAACTCACCAGGCTTCACTGACTTCAGTAAGTTGTCAGAACCCAATGCTTTTTCTTTGATGCGATCTGTAAAATCTTTAGCAATTTGATAGTTAACATCTGCTGCCACCAATGCCCGTCGAATCTCTTTGACCGACTGAGCAATATTGATTTCAGTTAATTTATTATCTCCACTTAATGTCTTAAACGCGCCATCTAGGCGATCCGATAAACTTTGAAACATGTATTCTATTTAAAATCTTTGTCGTTGAAAGGGAGTTCTTTTATGCTGAATTCTCTTTATTTGTTGGTTCAAACGATGAATAGCTATTTATTACGCGTTTATTATTGAACTCAAACTTGAACAGCAAATATAACGGAATTAATCTACTATGAACTTTCAGAATAAAACAGTTTTGATCACAGGTGGTTCGCGCGGTATTGGAAAAGCCACCGCACTCGCATTTGCAGAAGCTGGCGCACATGTTGCTATTAATTTTATTAGGTAACTGATGTTACGCAGTATTTTCAAAGAAGAATAAGTTTTTCATCTTTGATATGAAAAGCAATCGGCAGGTGGTACTATCGGAAGAAGACCGAAACGCAGGTCGTTGGACAAGAATTGATGAACTAGACATACCTAATAATACACCTGAGAAGGTTTGGTTAAAAGACGTAGAGTTTCCTGTGCTTTTAACCAAGCAAGTTTTTACAAACAAAGACCAATCTACAGGGGTACGATTTTTGGTATCTAATGACTTTAGCTTGTCGGATGATGACTTTACGACGCTCTATAAAAAACGGTGGAGCGTAGAAGAATATCACAAAAGTCTTAAGCAAGATGCGGTCATTGAACGCTCATCGACTCGAACCGTCAGAACCCAATCAAATCATATTTTTGCCTCTATTATGGCTTATGTCAAATTAGAGCAAATGAAGTTTTCCTCTACTCTCAACCATTTTGCTATGAAATCTAAAATCTACCTCGCTGCCAATAAAGCAGCTTTCAAAGAACTTGCAGCTCTCAAAGCAAAACACTTGAGTGCGTAACATCAGTAAATAATACTTATCGCCCCTATTCTGTCCATCACCTGATAACCCAATACTATGACAAAAGCAAAAGCCCGCCACCATTTTATCGAAGATCTCCAACAAATATACGACGAAGACGAAGCCCACAGCATCGCGCGCATCGTTTTTGAAGATGTATTTCCGCTAACCATCGAATGGAACGAAGCAGCGATCATGCGCCTAAACAAGATTCAGAAACGACTGCTACAGGGCGAACCGATCCAATATATTTTGGGCAAAGCTGATTTTTACGGTTTGAAGTTAAAAGTAACGCCCGATGTCTTGATTCCTAGACAAGAAACAGAAGAGTTGGTCGCGCTGTGTTGTCAGTCACTTTCAAAGCGCGGGACAACTACACCCAGTATCCTAGACATCGGGACAGGCAGCGGCTGCATCGTTCTTGCCCTTCAGAAACTACTGCCCAACGCACCGATCACCGCTTGTGATGTCAGTGAAACGGCTTTAGCAATCGCGCAAGAAAACGCCAATACATACCACTTCCCAATCCAGTTCCAACAAGTTGATATTCTAAACAAAAAGGAATGGCAACAGCTTGAACAGTATGATCTGATCGTTAGCAATCCGCCCTACATTCCGCCTTCGGAACGCCAACTGATGCCTGAACGCGTTTTAGCTCACGAACCAGAATTGGCACTGTTCACACCAGAAGAAGATGTCCTTTTATTTTATCGAACGATTGGGGAGTTTGCACAAAAACACCTGAACGAAAACGGATTCCTTTTCTTTGAACTCAATGAATATCAAGCGGAAGCCACGCAGCAGTTATTGGAAAAGATGGGCTTCGAGGAAGTGCAACTGCATCGAGATTTGAATGGGAAGTTGAGAATGCTGTCGGGAAGAGCGGTGAAATCGGTGTAATTGCTTGCCTTCGGCTTAATTGGTGAAATTGGGCAACTACTGCTCTAACAGTTTTCCCAATTTCACCAGTTCCACCAATTGCTCCAATTCAATCAGTTCCGCCAATTTTCCCCGAAAACTAATCTACCGCCACTAAACTCGCTTTCCCAACTCGTTCGCCATCCACCAAAATTTCATAGAACAACATACCTGAAGGCAAGGCATCGCGCTCCACTCGGAACTGTTGCTGTCCTGCATCAAAAGTAGCCGTATGTTGCTTCCATAACTTCCCTTGCGCATCAAAAATGCGTAGCTGAACCTGTGCAGTGGTCGATAGATCGAACTGAATATTTGTCCACTCTCGGAATGGATTCGGTGCGTGTCCGAGTAGCTGAACGTTAGGTTGATCTACAATGGATAGTCCGAGTGGCATGAACTGCGAAGTAGTATAGATTTCGCCAGTCAAAATAGTAGATTGCAAGCGGACAGCAGTTTTAGCGTCAAAATCAGTGTCTTTCAACTTGATTCTCGCCAACTCTTGTGTGTCGGTCAACGGCTGATCGGTGTTCCAACTAAATCGAATCAAGCCAGATCGTAGGTCTTGTAGTCCGAAATTGGCTAAGGTCAACTCTTGTAGCTGGGATGGCGTAAATTCCTCAATCATGCCGTCGATTTTAAGTGCGCCTTGCAATCCAACTACACCTGCTGGCATAGACAAAACTAGCTCTTGACTGGAAGGCAACCACTGTACTTGCAATTGGTGTTGAGGGACGCTTCTACCTTCAATAGTATTGGCTGTTTCGCCATCAATACTATTGTTGACATCGCCCATTTTGATACCTACAAAGTTGGCATTATTGATCGTGGTAGAGAGTTGTAATTCGACTTGTTCTGGAAAATCTTCCGATAGCGGATACGCTGGATCTTCAAACTCATAGTTCGCAGCTACGAATCGCCAAGAACTTGTTCCTTCTGGAAATTCGTCGAGAATACCTAGCAGTAATTTACGTAGTAAGACAACATCAAATGTACTGACTGAACCAGATTGATTAACATCGGCAGCAATAATTTTGTAGGGCGAATCCAGTCGCTCTTTCGCTAAAATATGATTATTGATTAAGAAAATATCATAGGTTGTGACGCCTTCCAGTGGATCGATGTTTTTGCTAGGAATCAGGGAATAGGAACTATCACGAAGCAGCCGATCAAAGCTGTAGATACCGTTCTCATTAGTCATAATTGGTTGTGCTTGAGCATCAGTCGTCATCATCACCTCTGCTACAGGTAGATTCATTTCTGTAAAGACAAAACCACCCAGATTAGCTGTCGCTAGGGTAGAGGTGACTTGTACGTTTTGACACATCTCGTCGGTGCCACACTCATTAATTGTTTCCAAACAGACTAAGTAAGTCCCTGATTCATTGAAAGCGTGGGTGACTGAATTTTCCCAATAAGTGACGCTTCCGTCCACTTCCCAACGAATCGAATCAAAACCAGTCGACGTATTGGTTAGTTGAACTTCCAAGCCAGAGGTATCAATAACAAAGTTAGCTGTCGGAACCGTTCCACTGTCTTCGATAACAAAATTTAGATTATTCCTACAGCCATTGGCATCTATTATTGTCACATTATAAGCTCCACTAGCTAATCCAGTGAAATTATTGTTCGTTCCTGCTCCGTTTCCGATATTGTAGGTATATGGCTCTCGTCCACCAAACGCCATCACTAAAACGCGTCCATTATCGTCGCCGCAAGTAGCATCTTCTTGTGTGACAATAGAGGCGGAAGGAGCAGTTGACCCTTCCAGTTCTTCGGATATAAAATATTGACAACCCTTAGCGTCTTCAATCGTGATGTTGTAGTTACCTGCTGGCAGATTTTCAAAACGGGAGGAATTCACAAAACCATCACCGATATCGTAGCGAAATGGAAATTCACCACCCGAAGCGACTACTGTGAACGAACCATTTTCAACCGCGCAAGTAGGTTGTGTAATATTATCTATACGAGCTGTCAAGTCATTCTGTGACCCAATTTGGGCAATCTCTATTGTCTCGCAACCACGCGAATCAACTACCGTTACCGTATAGCTACCACTGGCTAAAAAGCTAAACGTATTGATGGTCTGCAAACCATTTCCGATGTCGTATTGATAGGGTGCGTTGCCGCCATTGACTGCTACTTGAAACGTTCCATTGGACTGCGCGCAACTCTCGTCGACCACACTGATGATGGACGCTGTTAATGCTTCCGAACCTACAATATCAACTGTCTCGGTAGTAGAACAACCATTCGCATCTGTGATGACTACGTCATACGTTCCTGTAGCTAGATCGTCAAAGTTTGGATTCGTGCCTGCTCCTTGTCCGATAGAGTAAGTGTAAGGCGACAAACCACCTGTGGCGTTGATGCTAAAACTACCATCGTTGCCAGCACAACTGACCGATGTGAGATTCGTGATTGTAGCTGTTGGGGACTCAAATTCCGCTTCTAAGGTATAGTCAACTGTAGCCTCGCAGCCGACCGCGTCAATGATGGTGACCGTATAATCGCCCGCGCCTAAATTGTTGAACGTCTGCGAACTCACTGGTCCGTTCCCAATGTCAAACGAATAAGGCGCGACCCCACTACCTGCCGATACGACCAATCGACCATTATCTTCTCCACAAGATGGTTCTTTACGACTTAAAATAGCGACATTTAGATCGGAAGTCGCTGTAATCGTCGTTGTTGCAATACTTTCGCAGCCATTCGCGTCGGTGACGGTAATGTCGTAATTGCCAGGGAAAACGTTTTCAAATATATTGCTATTGACTTCACCTGCTCCAATATCGTAAGTATAAGGAGCAGTTCCGCCTGTTGTGACAACCGTAATTGTTCCATCTCCATTGCCGCAAAAATCCTCTTCTTTTCGGATGCTAAAATTGAGGTCAGAAGAGCTTTCGATTTCAGCCGTTAGAGTAGTGATGCAATTGTTCGCGTCGGTCACAGTTACCTGGTATGTACCTGCTGCCAGATCGCCAAAGTTAGGGTCGGAAGTAGAACCGTTGCCAATATCGTAGCGATAAGGAGCAACTCCACTCGTGACATTGACCGCGAAACTTCCATTTTCTATTCCACAAAATGCATTGGAAGGACCGATCAATTCAGCGATCAAGCCTGCTGAACTTTCGATGGTAAAATCAGTCGTTGCTGTGCAGCCTAAATCGTCCGTTACCGTAACAATATAGTCGCCACTAGATAAATTCATCGAGTTGGTACTACTGGTTTCACCATTGCTAAATGCGTAGGTAAATGGAGCAGTTCCCCCAGTCACCGCTAACAATACTTCTCCATTTTCCGCTCCACAACTGCTGCTAAAGGTATCGCCAACAGCTACTTCTAAAGTCGAACTAGCATCTACTTCCACGGTCAAAATGGTCGAGCAGAAATTAACGTCTGTCACAGTGACTTCGTAGCTGCCACTGCTTAGATTCGTAAAGGTATTATTTGTCGTTCCACCTTGTCCAAAGTCATAAGTGTAGGGTGCTGCGCCGCTATTGACATTAATTTGAAAGCTACCGTTGGCTTCGCCACAAGTTGTGGCTTGTAAGTTGGCAACAGCTGCCGTAATTGGAGAACTTTCTTCCAGCATCACTTCTACTTCTCCAGAGCAACCATTCACATCTGTGATCGTCACCCTATAAACGCCTTCTCCCAAGTCGGTAAACAGTGGTAAATTACTCTCGCCAAATCCAATGTTGTAGGAGAACGGAGCAACGCCAGAAGTCGCCTGTACGCTAAAACTTCCATCAGAACGTCCACAAGTTGCGTCGATTTGCTGGACAATAGAGCCTGTTACTGCCTCTGTTCCACTATCAATAATTACCTCTAGGCTAGTGGAGCAGTTATTCGCATCATTAATCGTGACAGTATAGTTGCCTATTGCTAGATCATTGAATTGATTGCTGTTCGTCGTGCCGTTTCCTATATCAAAGGTATAGGGTGCAACACCACTCATCACATTGATGGTGAAACTTCCATCGTTCTGTGCGCAGTTGGCGGTTTGTATGTTGATGGCTCTCGCTGTTAGCGCCTCTTCACTTTCAACTAACGTGATACTTTCTGTCGTTTCGCAACCATTCACATCTCGAACGATGACTTCATATGTTCCAGCTGAGAGATTTTGGAAGTTCGCATTATCAACAAAGCCATTGCCTATATTGTATGCATAAGGCGGTGTTCCTCTATTGACTTGTACTTCAAAACTGGCGTTGTCCGTGCCACAAGTAGCATCTTGTGTATTTAAAAATTCGAAGGTAATAGGCGAAGTCTCTTCTACAGTTGCTGAAAGGACTGTCGTACAACCAGCATTGTCTGTCACACTCACCTCATAGACGCCTCCACTCATCGCAGTAAATGTGGGGGCAGCGACCTCTCCAAAACCGATATTGTAGGTGAAAGGAGCGATACCACCAGTCACATCCACCGTAAACGCTCCATTGCTTTGTCCACAAGTCGCGCCAACTGCATCAACAATAGTTGCATCAAGATCGCTACCAATGGTTTCGATAATAATTTGTTCTTCGGAAGAGCAGCCAGTAGCATCGAAGATGAACAAAGTGTATTCGCCAGCTGGAAGATCACTAAACGAGGAAGTGCTAAAGGTATTGCCATTTAAGGTATATGAAAATGGGGCTTGTCCATTACTAACAGTGACGTTGAACGCACCGTTGTCTGCACCACAAGTAGCTGCTTGAACATTGTTGATCGAAGTGGCTAAAGCATCACTAGTTGTTTCGACGCTTGCAATTTGAGTCGTTTCGCAGCCGTTTACGTCTTGAATAGTTACTTCATAGCTTCCAATGGCTAAGTCTGTAAACACCGCGTCTGCTACGAATCCGTTGCCAATATTATAAGCAAACGGAGCTGTCCCGCGCGTGACATTGACTTCAAAACTACCATTATCCTGTCCGCAACTCGTGGCATTAGTATTGATAATAGTCGCAGCGATGGGTTCTGATTCTTCGATTGCGATGGTTTCAACAGTGGTACAGCCCATGATGTCCGTGACGGTCACCTCATAAACGCCGCCGCTTAAGTCTGTAAATTCATTGCGAACAGTAGCCCCCAAACCAATGTCGTAGCGGTAAGGCGACGTACCACCGTCCCCTAAAATGGTGAACGAGCCATTGCTTCGTCCGCAAGAAGCACTTTCAATTGCAGAAAATTCAGCAGAAATGGCTTCGCTTGCTTGAATAATGGTCAAATCATGTTCGGAGTTACAACCAGAAGCGTCCGTCACCACAACGGTATAACCGCCAGCTGCTAAGTTGGTGAAAATGGGATCGTTTTGGTTTCCGTTCCCAATATTAAAGGTATAGGGTGCTGTTCCACTGCTGACGTTGACTTCAAAGCGTCCATTGTCTGCACCACAGGTCGCATCTTCTATATTTTGGATCGTTGTGAACAGGTCGACCGTTTCGGAGCTAATATTGGCACGTTCGACCGTTTCGCAACCATCTGCATCTGTTATAGTAACATCGTAAGTGCCGACCGGAAGATTGATGAAATTTGGATTGGCAGTCACTCCAAAACCTATATTGAAAGAGTAAGGTGCTGTTCCACTAGCCATTTCCACACTAAAGCTCCCGTTTTCTTGTTGACAAGATGCATTGATAACATCTACTATTTCACCACTGATTGGCGCGGATTCTTCCAATAGAACACTCACAATTGTGGTACAGTTATTAATATCGGTCACTGTCGCTTCGTAGAAACCACCACTTAGGTCGTTGAACGTAGGTATCGTTGTTTCTCCTAGTCCAATGTCATATCGGTAAGGCGCATCTCCACCACTTGCGCTGATTGTGAACTGCCCATTAGAACGTCCACAGCGTGCATTTTGCAGATTAGTAATACTGGCATTGAGGTCATTACTACTTCGGATTAGAACTTCAACGGTCGTCGAGCAGCCATTCGCATCAGTGACGAGAATAGAATACGTTCCATTAGTGAGACCTGTAATGACATTAGCATATGTTTCGCCATTTAGCGTCAGTTGGTAAGGTCCTTCTCCAGTAGAACTGGTCACTCGAAAAAGACCGTTTGCTTGATTGCAAGTCGCATCGCGCACAACACTCCGTACAATTAGTTCGCCAGATTGTGGAATAGTGACTTCTTGCTCATAAGTACAGCCTAACGCATCGGTCGCTGTAATTCTATAATCGCCTGCTGCCAAATCTAGGAAGAAAGGGTTGGAGGTGCTGCCTTGTCCTAGATCATAAGTGATAGGCAGTGTGCCACCCGAAGGTAATAAAGTAAATGAACCACCCTGTTGCATTGCACAATCTGCTGCCTGTACATTGACCACCTGTAAATTGAGTGCGGAGATTGTTCCAATGGTAATGTCATGCGTCGTTTCACAACCTTGCACATCGCTGACAGTGACCGTATATTCTCCTTCCGCTAGATTGCTAAATGAACCAACACTTGTGTTGCCATTGCCAATATCGAAAGAGTAGGGGGCTTGACCATTCATAGGAATAACTGTGAATGAGCCATTTGCTAAATTACAGCTGGCATCTACTAAGTTTTCTATTTCCACCATCAGATCACCTGATCCTTCCACGCGTGCAGACTGTACGTCGGTACAACCATTAGCATCAGTCGCCGTAATGAGATATGTACCTGGTCGCAAATCTGTGAAAACAGGATTGCTGACTTCGCCGATGCCGTAGTTGAAGGTGAATGGTGCTGTTCCTCCATTAATAGACACTTCAATTTGACCACCTTGCGCGTCGCAATTGGCATTAACAACATTGCTAATACTTAATCTTAATTCTGGAGTGGCTTGGATCGTAAAATCACGAACAGCCGAACAGCCATTTGCATCTGTTGCAGTCAATACATACTGTCCTGGAGCTAGGTTGTCAAAGTTAGGATTATCGGAACGTTGACCATTTAAATCAAAAACAATAGGGGCAATTCCGTCAGCGGTCGTCGCACTCACAAATCCATTATTTTCGTCACAGCTGGCATCTTGAATGGTTAACAATTCTAATTGCAAACCATCTTCATCCAATATCTCTATCGGTTCTGTTTCGGTGCAGCCTGTCGCATCTGTGACAGTCAGTTCATACTCGCCAGGCGATAAGTTCTCAAAGATAAAGTTGCTTGTCGCTCCATTGCCAATGTCATAAGTGTAAGGTGCAACCGAACCAAAGGCTAAAGCAACAAACTGTCCACTCGCCTGACCACAAACTGCATTTTCTTGCTCCGTGATGAGCAGACTAAGCGGCGGACTTTGATTGATAGCTAATGCTTGTGTCGCTTCACAACCATTCGCATCCAGTACAGTGACGGAGTAAGTACCTACACTTAAGTTCGTGAAGTTGGGGCTAAGTGAAGTGCCATCTCCAATGTCATAGGTGTAGGGCGCAACACCACCAGTGACGGAAAGATTAAAAGAACCATTCGACAGGTCACAGCTCTCATCGCGTTTAGAAACTACTGTTACTGCAAATTTGCTACAATCAACGGCTGCTTTGGTGAAGCAGTCTGCAAAGGCTGATGTACGTCCATTACTAGTTGCTGTTGCAGTGATAGATACATCATCTGGCAGCGGATTGGTATTGGCTAAAGGTAGTTCCCATTGTCCATTCCCATTGGCAGTCGTTGTGCCTACTAGTTCGTTTCCTTGGCAGGCGCGGTCTGGACAAATCGAGCTGCTAGAAACAAAAACTTCGATGATGGCATTTGCAGTGGCTGTGCCTCGAACTGTTATGTCCGTGTAATCTTCAATCAAAGGAGCTGCTAGACTATTATTGGCAGTTCCTCTGAGTGCAATCGCAACCGTATCGTTACAGACGAATGCATTTTGAGAAATAATCACATTATTTGCTCCATTTGCAAGGAGAATACCAGCTGCGTTGTATGCGATGGTATTGCCTTGATCTGCACCTCCGATGGTTATGTTGCGTGCTTCTCGTGAGATATTGATGCCGCAGTATTCATTGCCACGCGCTTGTGTAGCTTCGTAGTTGGTTCCGATTTTATTGCCAAGAATACGTGTATTGCGACTACTCCCTCGCACGACGATACCACAACCTTCCCAGTTACCTCGTGGAATAGCATTTGGGAAAATATCTTGTTCACTACCACAGTTGTAGATGACATTTCCTTTTCCTGCTGACCCAATTGTTACATTATTGGCGTCTAGTAGATCAATACCGTCATCTGGAAAATCTTGTATTTGTAGTCCATAGATCTCGCAGTTATTGGCACGAATCCAAATCGCATTAACTGCACTCGTCCATGCTACGGCATCACCTTCTAAAATGATAAGTGGTTTGCCAGTAAAGCCATTTTGCGTGCTGCCATCAATGATGGTATTATTGTCGGTCAAAGCTGGTAGTGCCTGTGCCGTGGATTCACCTACTCGGATGACGGCTGGATTGCCCCCTGCGATATTAAAATGAATACGGTTTTCACCTGCCGTTGCATTAGCACATTCAATAGCTGCTCGTAAAGAACCTGCCCCGTCATCGTCCGTATTTGTCACCCAAATGATCCCATTATTGTCTGCACAGCTTTCCGTATCCTGATTGACAATACGGCAGCTAGAAAAATTGGAGGTGTTACCATTCGTATCTGTGGCTAAAGCCGTAGCAAGATCATATTCCAAAAAATCAATGTTTCCAACACTTGCTGTTCCCTCTATTCTAAATGCCCAGATACTGTCACTAGTGACGGTGGTGCTACCTACACTCAACTGCCCTTGACATACTTGACTACCACAAAAGCGAGATTTATTTAGGAATATTTCTATTCGATCTCCTGGATTTCCTGTACCAGAGATGTTACGATCATTCGCTAGTAAAATACTAGGTGCGCTTTTAAACTCATTACCGTTATTGACCAATGAAATAGCTGCTGTGTCGTTGCAGATAATAGAGTTGCCAAGTAGTGCATTCTGTATAGATGCCTCTATACGGACAGCTATTGGGTTGTAGGCGATAATATTCGCTTCGGCAAATGTGGTTCCACCTACCAGATTATTATTTGAGTTACCAGTGATTAGAATACCACTATACTCATTAGCAAAATTACTGGTACTGCGAGCATCCGTACCGATGAAGTTGGATTTGATTTCACAAAAACGAGAACCGTTACGTAGCGCAATTCCGCTGCCTTCCCAAGAGCCAGAAGGGGTCACATCGTCATAGAAGTCGCGCTCTTCTCCATTACTATATATTACATTGCTTTTGCCAGGCGTTCCTATTTTTACATTGGTCGCCCCGAAAATATCAATGCCATCGTCTGGAAAGCTTCTAATTTCTAGTGCATATATTTCACACGCATCACCAGAGATGAACAGTCCATTGATCGGTGCTTCCCAGTTGCCTCGACTACCATCCAAGACGATGCGTGGACGATCCGTAGCACCTGGCTGGAACGATCCATCTATGATCGTGCCATCGTCGCTCAGTGCTGGAAGTGGTGCACCAGAAGTTTCTCCTACAAAAATATTTTTTCTGCCAGTACCTGAAATAGAAAAAGTGATACGATTGGGACCGTCCAGTTCATTGGCACAATTAATTGCATTTCGCAACGATCCAGGCCCTTCATCATTGGTGTTCGTAACGACTAGATTGCCATTAATGACACCACAAGAATTGCCTTGAGCAAACAGAGGAAGTGTAAGTATGCAATGGCACACTAAAAGAAAAAGTAAGCGCGTACATCTACTGATCATCGCATGTGTTTTGTCGGTCGAACAAAACAAATCTAAAATGAGATGGATAGTTCATTCATCTATTTAGTAGTTTCTATATCTAATAGGCGAGAATTAGGTTCTCTCTAACTATTAAATACAGGTCAACAGAACTATCTAGCGGCTCGAAGAGAGATTGTGGGAATAGTTGAAACCGCTGTTTTCTCAAAGTAGGCTTTGTTCGCCTATGTTCATGAAATTGGCGATCATCTTTGTAGGTGTCTGGAAAAAAACGACTTACCATGACACTTACTTAATGATAGCTGTATATAAAATAGGACGATCAAAAGTGGGAATAGATACAATTGACCGTCGATAATTTTTCATTTTGAGTATCACTAAGGGACTGGGTGTGCTGCTTATGTAAGGACGCATAAAACAACAACAAGTTTCGTCAGAAGGGAAGACTAAGCTTGTTTGAATGGGCAATTTCACACTTTTTAACGTGTTCTCCCTTTTGGGATCAACAAACATCCATAAAACAACAACATGTTGTAACCAGTTTAGTCTCTTGTGTTGCCTGAAATTAATACATTCAATCAACTTCATGACAATCAGTGGGCAAGATACGATTTTTTCTGAAATATGAGAAGTGTGACTGGGTTTTTGCTAGAGAGAATTGTAGCTTGGCTTGTCACATCCGCTCCGGCATCTCAATGCCCAACACCGCCATCCCGTTTTTCAGCACTTTAGCGATCAACTGACTCAGTTGTAGTCGGAACTGCTTGGCTGCTTCCGTCTCTGCTTTCAAAATAGGATGATCGTGATAGAATTTATGAAACGTCTTTGCTAACTCGTACAGATAGTTCGCAATTTCTGAAGGATCAATATTTTCAGCCGCACTTTGTAGCGTGGTTGGATACGCGTATAATCTACTCAACAATTCCTTTTCTATCGCTTGCAAGTCCGTGTAGTTACTGGAATCGCCAACTTGATGATCGACGCGTCGTAAAATGGACTGAATACGGACATACGCATTTTGCACATATGGGCCTGTTTGTCCTTGCATGTCCACGGAGTCTTGTGGATTGAACACCATACGCTTTTGTGGCTGCACTTTGATGATGAAAAACTTCAAGGCGGCTAGTCCGATCTTACGAATAATATCCGCTCGTTCTTCGTCGCTCACTTCTTCTAGTCCGCCACGTTCCAATACATTCTTTTCCGCTTCTGCTAAGACTTCTGCCACCAGATCATCCGCATCCACGACTGTGCCTTCTCGACTTTTCATGCGTCCAGTTGGCAGATCGACCATGCCGTAAGATAAATGATACAAACTGTCTGCATACGGTTCGCCCAATCGCTTCAAGACTTCAAAAAGCACTTTGAAGTGATAGTTTTGCTCGTCACCGACCACATAGATCATACTATCCACGGCGAAGTCGCTATTTCTTAATTGTGCTGTTCCGATGTCTTGCGTCAAATAAACCGAAGTGCCATCGCCACGCAACACAATTTTATGATCGAGTTTTGCATCGGTCAAATCAATCCAAGTCGAGTTGTCTTCTTTTTGATAGAAGACGCCTTCTTCCAGTCCTTTTTCAATCGCTTCTTTTCCTAGCACCCAAGTATCCGACTCGTAGTAGTTTTTGTCGAAATGGACGCCTAATTTTTGGTACGTTTCTGCAAAACCTGCATAGACCCAAGCATTCATTTTTGCCCACAACGCACGGACTTCCGAGTCGCCTGCTTCCCAAGCGAGGAGCATTTCGCGAGCCGTTTGACCTAGTTCGCTATATTCATTGAAATAGTCATTTTTGTAGGTTTTAAAAAAGAGGTCGCGACTTTGATCGTTCTTTTTCTTTGCCTCAAAAACAGTAGTTGCTTCGGCTGTTGTTTGCCAATCTTTGTACTCCTCCTTTAGCTTTTGGTCAAATAACACATAGTATTTTCCGACAAAATGATCGCTTTTCGTACCACTCGATTCTGGTGTTTCGCCCTCACTGAATCGCTGCCACGCCAACATACTTTTGCAAACGGCAATACCTCGATCATTGACAATCTGTGTTTTGATGACTTCATAACCTACGGCTTCAAACAATTGCGCTGCCGACCAACCCAATAAGATATTTCGGATATGCCCTAAATGGAGTGGCTTATTCGTGTTGGGCGAAGAAAACTCGACCATGACTTTTTTGCCGTTCTTTTCTTGTCTCCCGTAATGGTCGTTTTGGCTGGCACTAGAGAGAAAGTTTTTCCAAGCGTTCGTCGTTAGCGATAGGTTGAGAAAACCTTTAATCACATTGTAGGAAGCCACAAAATCACAATGCTCAACTAAGTATTGACCCAAATCTTCACCAATGGCTTCGGGTTTTTTGCGAGCCATTTTACTGAACGGAAAGACGACAATTGTGTACTCTCCTTCAAACTCTTTGCGCGTTGAAGAAATGCTGATGTTTTCAGCAGGAAATTCGCTACCATAAATAGTAGAAACCCCTTTTGCCGTATGTGCTTGAAGGTCGCCGATGAAGTTCGGTATGCTCATTGTCATGTAGATGGTCGTTTTTTCAGATCGTAATTGTAGACTAAGTCAATGTGTTTACGTTGAACCGCTGCTGCCTTAATTTGTTGGGAAACCTTGTTATACCATTTTCAACAATACATTATTGTAGGAATAGCAGTTCATTTAAGCCGCCAAAATTACTAAAACAAACGATCTATAAAAGATAACAGGACTATTCACTAGATAATTCCTACTGCTCAATCACTTACTTATGACTAACAGAACTACCGTCGGTATTGACGACCTCGCGCTTTATACCCCCAAACTCTATTTGCCCATTAAAGATTTGGCGGAACATCGTCAAATTGAGTACATGAAACTGCATAAAGGCTTGGGACTCACTCACATGGCGATCCCTGACGTGCATGAAGATGCAGCGACTATGGCAGCGAATGCAGTAGCTGAATTGATGGAGAAGAATCAATTAAACCCTTCTACTATTGGGCGTATTTATTTAGGAACTGAAAGCGCATTGGATGGTGCAAAGCCAACAGCGACCTATGTTATCAATATGCTATTGCAAAAATTTTCGTCGCAATACGGAGACGATTGCTTCCGAAATTGTGATGTCGTGGACTTGACGTTTGCGTGTGTGGGTGGAGTAGATGCTTTACACAATACACTGGACTGGGTGCGAAATGATGAGGAAAGAATTGGAATTGTTGTTACTTCTGACTTTGCAAAATACGAATTGGCTTCTACGGGAGAGTATACACAAGGTGCAGGCGCGATAGCTATGTTGATTAAACATCAGCCGCGATTGTTAGTAATTAATGATCCAATAGGCGTTGGAATGCGAAGCGAACATGATTTTTACAAGCCATTGCGTCGATTTAGTAAACGTCAAATTGTGGAGGAAACGCTAAAGTTAGCGGAAGTGGAGTTAAGTGCGTCTAATCTGTTGGAGCGACTGGAAGGGAAGTTGGAAGTGAGTGGATTTATAGATGATAACGATGATTTTCTGCAGCTACATAAAGACACGCCAATCTTCGATGGTCCATTTTCTAACCTGACATACCAAAAACGGATTCGAGAAGCGTATCATCATTTTAGGGAACAAGCGGAGCGGAAGGAAATACTAAAAGAGAAAGAAAGTATTCTGAATCGCTGGGAACGATTGATTTTTCATCTGCCGTATGCGTTTCATGCGAAACGTGTTTTTTCAGAATTGTATCAAGAAGAATTAGAACGGCAAGGTAGCTGGCAGGATTTTGCAACAGCACACGAACTAGAAGCCCCAAAACAAAGTGACTTTGACAACTCGGCAGCTTACGATAAAGCTTACGCCAATTACTTACGCGCCATCACGAAAACGCCAGATTATCGGTCGATGGTGAATGAAAAAATAGAAAAGTCACAACGGGCGTCTAGCTTGATTGGCAATATGTATGCCTGTTCAATCTTTTTAGCGTTGATGAGTAGCTTGAATGCAGATTGGGAAGAGAATGCGCAATTAGAAGGCAAGAAGATTGGCTTTTTTGGGTACGGAAGTGGCTCAAAGTCAAAAGTATTCGAAGCGGAAGTTCAGCCACAGTGGAAGGAAGTGGTGGAGCAGTTTCAACTGACGCAAAAATTGGAAGACCGAGTGGCTATTAATTATGACACGTACGAGCAGTTGCATCGTAAGCGACTACAAAAAAGCGTCTCTCAATCGAATGGGGCGTTCGCCTTGTCTGGAATAGGAGAGGAGGGTGTGACTTTGGGGGCGCGATACTATGAATTAAAATAGATGTGAGATGGTGAGTATTGAGATATGAGACAGTTTACTAATGTATCTGAAAATCAGCACTTTCCATAGCAGTTGAGTTATTTTTTGAAATGGCTACACACAACCGATCGTCGGAGGGTGCACCTTCGATGAAACTTATGCTCATATAACGGCTATATTTTTAAATGAGCATATCGTGTCGAAGGTACAGCCCTCTACGATTCGAATTTATGAAATGTTGATGGACACAAAAAAAGCACTTGATAAAAATATCAAGTGCTTTTGAAAGTAGATGGCTACTCTACTTTTTACATTACCATCCAATCATGGACGCTAATTGCTAATGTATGTTCTGTGTGTCTGATTCGACTTCATCAAGATGTTCTTAGAATCTTTTTGAACCCGTATCTACGGACGCCATTGTGGTTGAATTGGCATTCTGAGTGTTTCTATTGAAACGTCTGCCATCAAATAATGACGAATCATAAAATGTTCTATCATTTGAAAATGATGAACTACTTGGTTCGTTGTCAAATCGGTAACGACTCTGACGATAATAGTCATTATTCGTCTCATCGTCTAGTGAGTAATAGCGTGCTGTTGCTAACTCAAAGTTTGGACTTACAAATGTGGTAGTGTCGTATGTGAAACGCGGTCCGTTGGACAAATAGTTCGTATCGTAGTTAAAGATATTTACTTTATTGTCGTCGTCGTCGATACTTAGCATACCTACTGGAACAATAACGTTTCTATCATTATCATCACCAAAAAAGTCTTTGATGTCTTCACCTACACGTTCAAAAAAGTTCAGATCGCGGTTGTATAGATTATTGTCATCCAATTCTACAACAACGTAACGTGTTCTTCTTTCTGTCGGGTCAACTATCAAATTGGTAATTTCGCCAAACTTCATTCCCGTTCGGTCATATATATTCCAACCTCTTACATCGGTGTCGTCCTCGTGTACTTTAAAGTCGTCTAATTGGTCAAGGTAGTTTAAATCGGTTCGCCTGTAGCGATTATTATCGTAAGTTCTCATTTGTGTCGAGTTTTTACTGTTAAAAAATAGTGTACTAACAAAGAAAATAGTGGACAACTTCAAATTCGTTCTACCTCCATTCAAGTGTCGTCATTTCTTTGTGTTCCGTAAAGTAGCTTCGTATAGCTAGTTAGAGATTAATGATCGACTTGCATCTTAACATTCAATTTTTTTTTGAAGCACTGCTAAAAACTGCGCTATCTCAAAATTGAATCATGCAAAGTCCATCATTTCACTCCGCTTAGTTTTGGGTATAATCATACTTGGTTAAGTATAGTTATACTGGCTCTTTGTAAGGTCTTGATTCTCGTGTAGTTATATCAATTCTTTGGTTTAAATCGGTTGCTCGGAGCTACACCATGATTATCTAGTTACGATAAGTCATCTTGCATCGCCTCAATACTTGTGGCGGCTGCTCTAAAGAAACCTTTTACAGCCTCTTTTTGGTCAAGTGTTAATACAGCTGGGTCAATATTCTTCGCAGCACTTTTTACAGAGTTTACTTCTGAACCTAAGTTCGGAAACTTTTTGCGTTGAATTTCTGAAATTACCTCCGATGCACAAATCGCAGCTTGGCGAATTTGATCGGCGTGGTTAGTTGATTTCCAGTCATTGGTAATCATATCGGCTTTTTGCTTCATGGTTTGCGTTTTCTCCATGATATCAGCATCATCTTTGATACCTAAATCATCGGTCATTGCTTCCAAACTATTGGCTAAAGCGGTAATAGCTTCATGACTATGGTCATGATCTAAACTCATTTCTCCTTTCTCGAAATTTTCAATCGTGGTTAAATACGCTGAAAACTGATTGGTACTGTTGGTGTAATTTACGTTCTGTGCGTTTGCCTCATCCTGTACTTTTGCATTGTATACATCATCGTCTATGCGATCATCGTTAGCGTGCAAATCTGGAAAATCTACTTCATCTGCTGTTAGTAGCTCAGGCTCACCGTCTTTGTCAAAAACATCAACTGCTAACCATCCTAAAAGTAGTAATCCGAGTACACCTAGTAACCACGGTAACCAATTGTTGTTCTTTTTTTCTTCAATTCTAATCTCTGCCATTCTAAATCGTTTTTCTGTTAGTGAAATCTTTAAGTGTTAATAAATAGGTAGTGTAAATAGTTGGTTATTAAAGGGTTGTATGTATGTGTGTTACAGTAATAGAACGAGGAACAGGTACATCTGTTCGATTAATTGTGAAAAAAATTAACTTTTTTGATTTTTATTTACACAAAATAATTTTGGCGGGAGTTTGATGATTAAAATAGTCACAAATATAGTTATGAATAACTCAAGCTGATCTACTCAGCGCAAGAGTAGATAGGAAAAGGTGAGTTTTCAAAAGGAAGAAGGATTAGTACTGGGACATAGATAGGTGTGCTTGGAGGAGTGAAGAAAGTAGATGACATGAAGATTTGTATTAGATATGATAACATCCATCTACAAGGAAGAGAGCAAGAGTAATCTCATTAATTACATAGCTACGTTCATTCGCAATAGTCAGTTCGTACTTCCAAATCTCAATCAGAAACGTATCTTTGCGCCCATGATAGAAAAGATACTCATTTTAGACTTTGGGTCTCAATATACACAGCTTATCGCTCGACGCATCCGTGAGTTGCACGTCTATTCTGAAATCGTACCTTACAATCACGACATACAGTTGGACGATAGTATTAAAGGCATTATCTTATCTGGTAGTCCTTTTTCTGTTACAGACGAACGCGCACTCCGCATGAATTTGGACAGTATTTTGTCAGCGCGTCCAGTTTTGGGAGTTTGCTATGGAGCGCAATATATGGCGCAGCACTTTGGTGGTCGTGTAGAAGCTTCGGAACATCGAGAATACGGACGTGCGAATTTGACAGCGATTCAGGACGATCAACTGTTTTCAAATATCGACGAAGGCTCACAGGTTTGGATGTCGCACGGCGATACCATTACGCAATTACCAGAGCAGTTTGAGCTACTAGCGAGTACTGGCAATATTCCAGTTGCCGCCTATAAATTGAAAAATCGAGCAGTTTATGGCATTCAGTTTCATCCAGAAGTGACACACAGCCTACAAGGCAAACAGTTGCTAGAAAACTTTGTACTGCACATCGCAAACTGTCAGCAAGACTGGTCGCCAGCTTCATTTGTAGAACAAAGTATACAAGAGCTACGCGATAAGATAGGGAAGGAACACGTGCTGATGGGCTTGTCAGGTGGCGTGGATAGCACAGTAGCAGCTAGTTTGTTACACGAAGCTATTGGCGATCGACTGGTGTGTTTTTTTATTAATAACGGATTGCTGCGCAAGCAAGAGTACTACGAAGTACTGGAAGCCTACCAAGAGATGAACCTCAATGTAATTGGGGTGGATGCTAGTACAGAATTTTTGAGCGAACTACAAGGCGAAAGTGATCCAGAGACCAAACGCAAGATTATTGGGCGTGTGTTTATTGAAGTATTCGAGCGGGAAGCTAAACAACTAGATAACGTAACATGGCTGGGACAAGGCACCATCTATCCTGATGTAATTGAATCAGTCTCTGTGCATGGTCCTTCAGTTACCATCAAGTCGCATCACAACGTAGGAGGCTTACCAGAAAAATTAGCTTTAAAAATAGTAGAACCACTTCGCATGTTATTCAAAGACGAAGTGCGTCGAGTAGGAGCGGAGCTGGCCATTCCTCCCGCTATATTAGCGCGGCATCCCTTTCCTGGTCCGGGATTAGCGATTCGCATTCTGGGAGATATTACAGCGGAGAAAGTATCGCTATTGCAAGAAGCTGACGCGATTTTTATAAATAATCTGAAAAAATTTGATCTTTACGATAAGGTTTGGCAAGCTGGAGCAGTTCTATTGCCGATTAAATCAGTCGGTGTGATGGGCGACGAACGCACCTACGAACAAGCTGTAGCGTTAAGATGTGTCAATTCCAGCGATGGAATGACCGCAGAATGGAGTCACCTACCTTATGATTTTCTAGGAACGGTGTCCAGTGAAATCATCAATTCCGTAAAAGGTATAAACCGAGTCGTTTATGATATCAGTACAAAACCACCTGCCACAATTGAGTGGGAATAAATTATGGTTCAGTTTGCTATGCTTGTCGCTTTGCGCCTCTTGCGATCTGTTCAAGCCAGTAACAGATGGCAGCAATAGAGATCGAGATCGGACAGCGCGCAATGACCAAGAGGACGATGAATTGGACCCAATAGGTGGCGGGCGAATCTATAATCCAGAAACTGGAGAATATGAACAGGCAGATGATGTGCTGGTCATCAAAATGGATACTATTCGGTGGCGAGAAGTATCCACACGTGACTACCCACCCATCACTAGCGATGGCATTGCTACTGATGCAGGAGAGGATCGTCCAGGACAAGTCGTCGGTGAAGGCGAATTTGGTACACAACTACTGAGCAGTTACAATGTATCGCTAATGTTACCGTTCTTGACTGAACGATTTGATGGTAGCGATGGCAACTTAGATCCTAACTCCCGATGGGCGGTACAGTTCTATAGTGGCGCAAAGTTGGCACTGGATAGACTAGACAACGAAAATACACGGCTCAAAATCTCCGTCTATGACACCAAAGCAGATGAACGTGCTTTGACGGAAGCTATACAACGCGACACTGGGTTTATTCAAAGTTCGCACCTACTAATGGGAACAGTCAAAGCAGAATGTGTAGCGCGAGTCGCTGCTTACGCCAAAGCGGAGCAGATCCCATTTGTCTCGCCATTTAGTGCCAGCACACGTGTCACTACCGATAATCCATTTTACATTCAGGTCAATCCATCTATTGCTACACATCTTCGAGCTATTCTACAACATGTTCGCGATAACTATAACAGTGACCAAGTTGTGTTGGTGAAGCGACCAAACGATCCTAGCGAGAATACGGTGGCTTATATGCAAAATATCAATCAAGAGCTGTCTGGTAGTGCTTACGCACCTCGACTAGAGGAACTCACTATAGACGATGATAGTCCTACTATGAGCCGAACAAGTTTGAGTGGGGTGATGAGAAGTGGGCGTACGACTGTATTCATATTGCCTATGCTTAAAGAGCGTGATGAGAAGGAAAAGAACTTCATATACGCCTTCCTACGTAAAGCTTACATTGCTAGTCAGAACAATGGGGGGCAGGTGGTCGTCTATGGTATGCGACATTGGCAGTATTATGACGATGTCAACTATCCGTATTTCGAGAACCTGAAGGTGCATATCAGTAGTGAATTTTATACAGACAAATACGCCGAAGACGTGCGTGATTTTCGGGAAAACTACTTCAAAACATACAATACTATTCCTGGACCAGAAGCCTTCAGAGGCTACGATAACATGCTGTACTTTGGTCGTATGTTACAGCGGCACGGTACAAAGTTTTATGAATTTTTCAACCGCGCACAAGACGAAGCCTTATATACTACTTACAATATAGAACCCGTAGTTGAAATCATAGAAAACAACTACGGTCGAGAAGTGTATGGTGAACCTATTCGCTACGAAAATAAGTATGTGCATATTCTAAAGTTTGAAGACTTTTATTTTCAGCCAGCTGACTAATCTTATGTATGATAGATGATGGTTGATGGGTCATTTATCATGCATCAATCATCGCTTATGACTAAACATTCAACAGCTATTCTTCTCGTCCACTGTCCAGATCAGCCAGGCATTGTTGCTGCGGTAAGTGATTTTTTATACAAAAACAAGGGAAACGTTATTAGCCTCGATCAGCATGTGGATCGGGAAATTAGTCATTTTTTCATGCGGGTAGAGTGGGAGTTGGAAGGCTTTGCGATTCCACAAGAAAAGGTAGAAGATTATTTTTCAACACTTATCGGCGAGCGTTTTCAGATGCAATGGCAGCTACATTTCACCAGCCAAATACCTCGAATGGCGGTTTTTGTCTCTAAAGTTTCTCATTGTCTGTACGATATTCTACAGCGGTGGGCGTCCAACGAATGGCGTGTTGAATTGCCTTTGATCATTAGCAATCATGAAAGTTTGCGTCCATTAGTGGAGCGTTTTGATATTCCATTTCACTATTTTCAAGTGAGTAAAGAAAACAAAGCAGTGCAGGAAGAACAGATGCTTGAGCTGCTACAAAGAGAGAAGGTCGATTTCGTCGTCTTAGCACGCTACATGCAAATCATTACTCCCAACATGATTGATGCTTACGAAGGTAAAATCATCAATATCCATCACTCTTTTTTGCCAGCGTTCATTGGCGCACGTCCTTATCATCAAGCGTATCAACGAGGTGTCAAGCTTATTGGAGCCACTTCGCATATCGTCACTGCCAATTTGGATGCTGGACCTATTATTGAGCAAGATGTGGTCAAAATTACGCATCGAGAAAGTATCAAAGACCTGGTTCGCAAAGGCAAAGACGTAGAAAAGCGGGTGCTTTCCCGTGCCATTTGGCTGACGATCAATCATCGCGTATTACCTTATCGGAATCGGACGATTATTTTTGATTAGTTTAGATCCACATGAATAATTGAGATAGTTGAATCTAAGTCTTCGATACGATATGCTCATCTAAAAAGCATGGCTGTTGTGGGAGCGTAAGTTTCATCGAAGGTACAACCTTCGCCGATCGTTTCTCAAAACTCTCAAACTCTCATTATCTCAAACTCTCACTCTCTCATTTTCTCACTCTCTCAAACTCTCTCTTTATGTACATCATTCCAGCCATTGACCTCATAGACGGCAAATGTGTCCGACTCACACAAGGCGACTATCAGCAAAAGAAGGTCTACAACGAACATCCGCTAGAAGTAGCACTACAATTTCAGGATGCAGGTATCGAACGCTTACATTTGGTCGACCTAGATGGAGCGAAAGCGAAGCATATTGTCAATCACCATGTGTTAGAACACCTAGCTACTAAAACTAACCTACAGATCGACTTCGGCGGTGGTTTAAAGTCGGATGAAGACGTGCGCATTGCTTTTGAGAGTGGCGCGCATCAGATTACAGGAGGAACAGTTGCAGTTAAAGATCCATCGGTTTTTGAAAGTTGGATTCAAAAATATGGTAGTGAGCGCATTATTTTAGGCTCAGACGTAAAAGATCGAAAAATTGCGATTAGTGGTTGGCAAGAAGAAAGTCAATTGGAGTTGATGCCATTTTTAGAAAACTATATTGATAAAGGAATCCAGTACACCATTTGTACAGATGTGGCGAAAGATGGAATGTTGGCAGGTAGTGCGGATGAACTGTATCAAGACATCCGAGACCGTTTTCCAAAGCTACATTTGATTGCCAGTGGCGGTGTAACTACGATGGAAGATTTGTATCGACTGCGTGAAATGGGCTGCTTTGGAGCGATTGTGGGCAAAGCGATTTATGAGGGTCATATTTCTTTGAAAGAAGTCGCTGCCTTTCACTAAGACAAGAAAAGCTCAAAAATAGTACTTATCTATTTTTGAGCCTTTCAGCGTGCGGACGACTTGCCGATGCTGCTATTCAATAAGCAAGTTATCAGTTCGCCATCGTAAATAGCGTCTCCGCTGCCTCACTGTTTGTACCTACAAATGATGCTAAACAGCATGCTAGAAAAATGATGAACGCGATAACCACGTCCAAGCGTTGTAAATGTGTCTTCATTACCAATAACGTTTTGCTAGTGTTGTCTTTGTCTTTCTTTACTGCAAATAAAAGAAAGATATATCGGAAATGATAATTTCGGGTGTTAAAATTAGATTTGTTTATAATATGAACGGTGGTGAAAATAGAAAATGGGGTGGGGGAGTGTTCTAATTTTGATAAAGAATCAGGGCTTTGTAACCACCAAATTTATTTGGTAGGTTCAACTAAAGAGTCAGCCGAATAAACCTGCCTGAAGCAAACAGGTTCGGCGACTACAAAAGCGTATAATTACTTCGATTTAGCAGAATTGAGTTTTGGCAATTTAGTATATACGCCCACTTGCTCCATACACTTTCCACACTCTCTAAAATTACCTACCTTTGCGCCCAATTTTTAAACCTCAAAAGAAACGATTGGACAGCATAAAGAGTTAGACTTAGCAGCCCGCTGTGAATATAGTGCGAAACCAGTCTAACATCTACCGTCTAATATCTAACGTCTTAGAAGAATGTACAACGAATACAAACAACTCAACCTGACCGAAATCGACCTCGACATACTACGATTTTGGGAAGAAAATGACATCTTTAAAAAGAGCTACGAACAGCGTCCGAAAGACGACAGCTTTGTGTTTTATGAAGGACCACCTTCGGCGAATGGAAAACCCGGTATTCACCATGTGATGGCGCGGACGGTGAAGGACTTGTACTGCCGTTACCAAACCTTGAAAGGGAAGCGCGTAGAGCGAAAAGGCGGCTGGGATACGCATGGGCTGCCTGTAGAGTTGAAAGTGGAAAAAGAATTGGGGATTACAAAAGAAGATATTGGTATCAAAATCACCGTTGAAGAATATAATCGACAGTGCCGCGAGACAGTCATGCGCTTCAAAAGTATTTGGGATGACATCACGCGAAAAATGGGTTATTGGGTCGATTTGGATGATCCCTATATTACGTTTGAAAATGAATATATCGAGAGTGTTTGGTGGCTGCTGAAAAAGTTGTATGATAAAGGATTATTGTACAAGGGCTATACCATTCAGCCTTACTCACCAGCAGCAGGAACAGGTTTGAGTTCGCATGAGTTGAACATGCCTGGCGCGTATCAGAATGTGAAAGATACATCGGCGGTCGCGGCATTTAAAGTGGTGAAAAATGAGGAATCCGCGTTTTTGTTTGAAAACGAAGACGAAGATGTGCGCATTATTGCTTGGACGACTACCCCTTGGACGCTGCCTTCTAATACGGCATTGACGGTTGGTCCAAAGATTCGCTATGTCAAAATCAAAACGAAGAATCCATATACCGATCAGCCACAAAGTGTCGTATTAGCAGAAGATTTGATCGGGAAGTGGTTCGCAGCGAAAGGCGATGCAAAAAGTAAAAAGCCAGTCATTCTGGAGCAAAGCGCGACTTTTGTCGGCAAAGAACTAAAAGGCGTTCGCTACGAGCAATTGCTTGCATTCGGCAATGACATCGAAGAACTAGATGGCGCAACGGATGCGTTCCGTGTCATCACCGCCAACTTTGTGACCACTTCGGATGGCACAGGCATCGTCCACACCGCGCCCTCTTTCGGAGCAGATGATCGCTTTGCAGGAAAAGCAAATGGGATTGGTGCATTGACGCTAGTCGATAAAACTGGACGTTTTAAATCCAATGTGGGGGAGTTCTCCAATCGCTACGTCAAAAACTACAAAGACGAAGCTGATTATCGCTCCGTAGATATTGATATTTCCATCAAGTTGAAGGAGGAGAACAAAGCTTTTGATGTTAAAAAATACGAACACAACTATCCACATTGTTGGCGGACAGACAAACCTATTTTATATTACCCATTGGACAGTTGGTTTGTCAGAGTGACGAAGTTGCGTGATCGTATGGCGGAGCTGAACGATACGATCAATTGGCAACCAAAATCGACCGGTGAAGGGCGTTTTGGGAATTGGCTGAAGAATGCGCAAGACTGGAATTTGTCGCGCTCGCGCTACTGGGGCATTCCGTTGCCGATTTGGCGAAGTGCAGATGGCGAAGAGAAATGTATTGGGTCGATTGGAGAGTTGAGTCAAGAAATCGAGAAAGCGAATCAAGCACTCGGTTTGCAGCAGGTAACACCAGAAGATTTACACCGTCCTTTCATCGACGATGTGGTGTTAGTGAGTAAAAGCGGCAAACGTATGACACGCGAAGCCGATTTGATTGATGTTTGGTTCGATTCTGGCTCGATGCCGTACGCCCAATGGCACTATCCATTTGAAAATGAAGAGAAGTTCAAGCAGAAATTCCCCGCCGATTTCATCTCGGAAGGCGTCGACCAAACGCGTGGTTGGTTCTACACGCTTCATGCGATTGCGACCATGGTGTTTGATAGCGTGGCGTACAAGAATGTGGTATCGACCGGTCTAATATTGGATAAAGAGGGACGAAAAATGTCCAAACGGTTAGGGAATGGTATTGATCCATTCAGCACGATTGACCAGTACGGTGCTGACCCGACGCGCTGGTACATGATGAGTAATTCCAATCCTTGGGAAAACCTCAAATTTGATTTGGAAGGTGTGAAAGAGATTCGTAATAAGTTTTTCGGAACGCTTTACAATACCTATTCTTTCTTTGCACTTTACGCGAATATTGATGAGTTTGCGATTGATGAAATGAACAATATTCCTATCGAAGAGCGTCCAGAAATTGATCGTTGGATCATCTCGAAGATGTATAGTTTGGTGAAGGACTATCATGTAGCGATGGACAATTACGACGTGACGCCAGCTTGCCGTGCTATTGAGTCTTTTGTGATTGATAATTTATCCAATTGGTATGTGCGTTTGTGTCGCCGTCGCTTCTGGAAAGGCGAAATGAGTGCCGACAAGCAAGCCGCTTACGAAACCTTGTACGAATGCTTGATGGTCGTTGGGCAGTTAATGTCGCCTATTGCACCCTTCTTCTCCGAGTTTTTGTACCGCAATTTGACAGCACCCATTAAAGAAGCAGCAATTAAAAACAATACGCCTTTGCGCCACGAATCGGTACATTTGAGTGACTTGACAAAGGTGCAAGCAGAGTATATCGACGCTGAATTAGAGGAGCGCATGGACTATGCACAGCGCATTTCTTCGTTGGTGTTGTCCTTGCGCAAGAAAGAAAGCATTCGGGTGCGGCAGCCGTTACAAAAAATAATGCTGCCGATTTTGGATGAAGGCTTTCAGGCGCAAGTGGAAGCGGTGAAAGATTTGATTGCTTCGGAAGTCAATGTAAAAGATATTGAATACTTGACGGACACATCTGGTGTCATCAAAAAGAAAATCAAGCCGAATTTCAAAACGCTCGGTCGCCGATTGGGTAAAAACATGAAAGTGGCGGCGCAAACAATTGGTAAATTTTCGCAAGAGGATATTGCTGACTTGGAGAAAACAGGTCAATATCAGTTGCAAGTTGGCGACGAAAGTTACGACTTGACACTGGAAGATTTTGAAATTGTGGCGGAAGATATTCCAGGTTTGTTGGTGGCTTCTGATGGTCAATTGACGGTTGCTTTAGATGTGAATATTACGGATGAATTGGCAGCAGAAGGCATGGCGCGAGAGTTGGTCAATCGCATTCAAGGTATTCGTCGCAATAGTGATTTTGAGGTGACGGATCGTATTCAAGTGCAGTTAGAAAATAAGGAAGCCGTTCAGGCAGCGATTTATAATTTTAGCGATTACATTGAGACGGAAGTTTTAGCAGATGAGTTGTCGTTGGTGGATGATTTGGAAGGTGGTGAAGTGGTGGAGTTGCCTGGTGAAGTGGAGTTGAGCATTTTGGTCTTGAAAGCTTAACGTTTATAGAAACTCGGATTGTCGAAGGTTGCACCTTCGATACGATAGGCTCATCTAAAAAGTATAGCTGTTTTATGAGCGTAACTTCAGAGAACCAGAAAGGTTACCTAAAAATCACTTTTGGCAATGGAGTCAACGGATAGCAAAATACAAGTCGAGGAAATCACTACCACGTTAGAGCAAATACAACGTGTCAACCAGATGATGGCGTACCATAAAACGTTCAGTGAACCTGACCAAACCGCACGCTCTAATTTTCAGGAGCTAAGAAATGATTTTCTAGCGCAATTAGCCACGTTAATGGATGCCTTTGATCTGGAAGTGCGCTGGAAAAATGTTGTTTACAAGTAACGACAGTTGCAAGGCACTTTAGAAGTGCCTTACAGCTCACGAATCCTCAATTTCAGAACGAATACAATGGAGTAGCCAACTGCAACGTTTCAATAGAACGACCATCAACAGTTAGCTACTCCTTTTCTAATTAACTAGTATTCGCCTATGAACTGCTACTTAGTCGTGCTGTCGAATTTGTTTTGCCTTTCTGCTTGCTTGTTGGCTCAACCGACTTCTTCTCTTTCTACTGTTCAACAAATCGACATTCAAATTGAGACGGATAACTGGCGGTCGATACTAGATTCCTTACGCATCAATGGAGACGAAACGCTACCAGCTACGATTACTATAGACGGGCAAACCTATAAAAACGCTCGTGTCCGCTATGCTTTTTCTTCTGCTTTCCAACCAGATGCTGTCCGTCATTCACTACATATCGAATGGTCTACTTCTGACCAAAAACAACATCAAGCTCGACTGTCAAACAGCCTACGCGATCCCAGCAGATTGCGCGAAATTGTCGCTGCCGAAATCATTGGGCAGTACATGCCCGTAGCCGAGGCTAAACTCGCTCAAGTGACCATCAACGGTGATTTTTACGCGCTACTAACTCGTTTAGAACCGATCGATCAACAGTTCTTTTTGACCCATTTTCAAGATGGGAACGGAAGCCATTTTCAGAGCAACTTCAGAGCAAAAGGCTCCAATCCTACAGCCTGTCAGACTAAAGCAGTTACTGCATTAACGTACGAAAAAGACATCTTTTGTTATCAGGAACAATTCAAAGGAGACGAAAATTGGAGGCATTTACAAGCATTAAGTTTTCAACTTCAACAACAGCCTAAACTGATTCATGAACAGTTATCCGTTGACGAAACGCTTTGGATGTTGGCACTCAACAATGTATTGGTTCATCTAGATAGCTACAGTGGCTGGGGCAGTCGAAACTATCAGTTGTATGTCGACAAAGAAGGTATTTTTCATCCACTACACGGCAAACTCAACTTGGCATTTGGCGGCTATAAAAATACAGGAGAAGGTGCTGACTTATCGGTAGCAGAGTTAGTGAAATTAGATCCGATGTTGCATGTTTTCAACGAAGACAAACCACTAATTTCACAACTGCTTAAAAATGATCGTCATCGAAAAGTATACATTGCGCATATGCGGACGATACTAGAAGATTTTTTTTGGACTGATCGCTTTGCTGATCGGGTCACGGAACTGTACGAACTCATTGCGCCCATCCTCCAGGAAAATAACTATGACCTCACTCGCTTCAACAAAAGCTTACTCAGCACAACTGGCAAACGCAGCCAAATTCCAGGACTACTGCAACTGATGGAAGATCGAGCGGCGTTCCTCAAAAAGCATCCGATCATGACGGTGCTGCCGTCCACAGTGGGTGAGATTAGTTTTAGAAAACGTGCGCCTTATTCGAGTGAAAAAATAGCCACCTTTGACATTCAAATTCCTATTGATCGCTTCCCAAAAAAGGTGTTTTTGTACTATCGGTTTGATGAAAAAGCCCCTTTTCAGTCTATTGAACTCAACGACGAAGGCAAAAACGGCGATACAACTGCCAATGATGATATTTATGGAATCACCGTATCGCCTCGGAGCGATACGCTCGAATATTATATCTTTGTAGAGAATGCTGGTGCAGTCACTTTCGAGCCTAGCCATTATTTAGTCAAGCGTCATGTTCAGTCTTTGAAAGCCCTCAATAATTAATTGTCTTTTTCCACCAATCTGCTATTTATGCGTCTATTTTTACTAGTGCTATTTTGCTGTTTCACTTGCGGTTTAACTGCCCAAGACCTCTACGAATTAGATGAGGTACAAGATGTTCATCTACATTTCGAGCAAGACAATTGGGAGGAAATATTGGATTCTTTCAAGCGAGATACCAAGAAGGAACGGCTGCTAGCAAAATTGGTGATCCGAGGAGAGACTTATGATAGTGTAGGCGTTCGGTACAAAGGAAATAGCTCCTTCTTTAGCACGTCCAAAGCAGAAGAACAAAAGCTGCCGTTCAACATTAAAATTGACTATGTCCGAAAAGATCAGGCAACACCAGAAGGTTATGAAACGCTCAAGCTTTCCAATGTCTTCCGCGATCCTAGTTTTGTGCGAGAAGCCTTATCGTATGAGATTGCGCGTGAGTACATGGTCGCGCCTCGTTGCAACTACATTCGTCTCTACATCAACGATACCTATTGGGGACTTTACAACAGTACGCAATCGGTAGACAGCAAATTTTTAGCCGATCATTTTGGTGAGAAAGATGGAGCTTTCTTCAAATGCGATCCTCCAGATTGGGACAAAACACAATCCAGTAATTGCCCGAAAGGCGATAAAGCTTCGCTAGAGTATTTGGGTGAAAACATTAACTGCTATCGTCAATTCTACGAACTAAAATCAGACACGGTCATCGCCTGGAAAGCATTGATGAAGCTAACGCAATCGTTAGAAAACGAGGAAGAATCACTCGACCAATTGCTCAATATTGACGAGACGCTTTGGATGCTAGCTTTCAATAATGTGCTGGTCAATCTAGACAGCTACACGGGTTGGTTGTGCCACAATTACTACTTATATGAAGATAGTGCTGGACAGTTTCATCCGATTATTTGGGACTTAAATATGTCGTTTGGTGGCTTTCGATACTTGGACAAAAGTGGTGCTATGGACAACAAAGAGTTGCAGGAAATGAGTCCTTTTGTCCATTACACAAACCGCAATTCTCAACGACCACTAATTAAGTATCTGCTAAAAAACGAATTAAACCGTAAAATCTATCTAGCGCACATCCGAACCATCATCGACGAGCAGTTTGCCAACAACAAATACAAAGAACGCGCCAAAGCCTTGCAACAACAACTCGACGAGCTAGTGCAAGAAGACCAGCAAAAGCTCTATAGCCATGAAGATTTTCAGCGCAACCTAGATAGCACCGTTCTGATCGGGAAGTACCCAATTATTGGGATCACTGAACTCATGGACGCCCGCACCCAATATCTACAGTCACATCCGCTACTAACAAAAACACCACCCACTATCAAAAATGCAACCGCCGAAGTCGAAAACGATACCATTCAATTTAGCTGCGAAAGCGATGGCACTAAAGCTTGGCTTTTTTATCGGTCGTCTGCAACTGCTCCATTTAAACGCGTCGCGCTAGAACAACAAGATACCGACTGGCAAACGACGCTTCCTTACACATCAGGTTTGGAATATTATTTTGTCGCCGAGAATGACAAAGCGGCACAGCTCTTTCCAACACGTGCAGCGCATGAATTTTTGATGGTGGATGAAGTGAGTGAAGAGAAGGAAGAAGCAGGAAAGTAACTTGTTGGAATAACAAATGTTGAATATCGAACCCGCCTGACTAGCGTTTGTATCGGGCAGGCAGAAGAATATTGAATATCGAACGGAAGGGGGCGTATGGTATCTATTTTTCGTATTCAGGATGAAATCGCCTCAAACCGATACCCCAATTCTCCAAAATGCGCCAACGTTCTCGGCAGCGCATACCGCAAGCGTTCTTCCGCTTTTAGACTATCGTGAAACACAACGAGCGAACCAGCACGTGCATGTCGCCGAACGTTCAGCCAGCACTGCTCGTCACTGATCTGCTCATCAAAATCGCCACTCAACACATCCCACAAGACAATCTGATGTGTCCGTTTCAAAGCCTGTGCTGTTGACCAAGTTAAATGTCCATAAGGTGGTCGAAACAGTTGGCTATCAATTTGACGGTTAGCTTGTTGTACATTTTTCAAATAGACTTCTTTTTTTGTTGTCCACGCATCCAAATGATGAAAGGTGTGATTGCCCACTCGATGTTGTTCCGCTACTATGCGCTGATAAATACTAGGATATTTGCGCACATTGTCACCGACACAAAAAAAGGTCGCTTTTGCTTGATGTGCTGCCAAAATATCTAGCACCCAAGGTGTCACTTTTGGAATCGGTCCGTCGTCGAACGTCAAATAAATTACATCCGAATCACGATTTCCATGACACAGAAAGTTAGGAAAACAAGCAGACAACCAATCTGGTGTGCGGATGAAATACATAGTTTGATAGACTTGACCTAAAACGCGCTCACCTCTCGAAGCTCTCCCTCCTCTCCAAACTCTTCTCCCTAGCCCACAATCGGTTCAATCATCGGCAAATCCACGACCTTATCTTCCTTCGGTCCAATCGTCAAAAATCGGAAAATACCGCCTGAAGCTTCGGCAATGTGATGCGCGAAAGAAACGAAACTTTTGTAGAGGTCAGAAGCATAATAGTGATCTAGCTTCGGCAGTATAGTATTCAATTTCGCCAATTCTGTACTGATCTCTGCTTGACGTTGCTTCGGATCATTCGATAGCATCTTTCGGTAGCTCTCAATACGCTCCTGAACGAAGCCATCAATATGCTCATAGTAATTATGCACGCGCTCTGACTTGTCATCAAAAGTACGGATATGTGTCAACTTTTCTGCCCATGTGGATTCTACCTCGTCAATCTCGCCGTCTGCTCCAGCTACCAAAATAGAAATCAATGGAATGGCATCAAATAAAGTCTGTTTCTCTTGTTCGTTTAAGGATTCAAAATGATTCATTACATACAAATTGTAAGTGAAGGAAAGAGGCTTTTTGGCGTGGCTCAAAAGTAGTAAGATTTACTTACTAGGCTAAAGGTTTGAGGAAAGTTCTTTGTTCATCGCTGACATGCTGTTATCCAGCTACTCTTGTACTAACTATTTGGGAGACAAAACGTTATCTTTGCAGACAAATTTCGACGTATTTACATCCATCAATAACAGCGAACGAGTGGTAGAAACGAAACAGATACAACGCGACATCCGACAACTCAGCCTAACCGAGTTGCAAGCCTTCTTTGTAGAACACGGACAACAAAAATTCCGTGCTAAACAAGTTTACGAATGGCTATGGAAAAAAGGGGCGCACTCTTTTGAAGAGATGACCAATCTATCGAAATCCCTTCGCGAGGAATTGCAGCAGTATTTCGTCATCCGTCCGATTGTGGAAGACAAAGTACAGCGCAGCAACGACGGCACGATCAAGTCACGCTATCGCCTACATGATGGACATTTGGTGGAAGCTGTGTTAATTCCTGTCCCTCACGATAAGCGATTCACAGTCTGTGTGTCCTCGCAAGTGGGTTGCAGTTTGACCTGTTCCTTCTGTGCGACAGGTCGTATGAAGCGCGTCCGCAACTTGGATGCTGCTGAAATCTACGATCAGGTATTGCTCGTCAATCAGCAGTCGCTAGATACCTTCGGACATCCACTCACCAACATCGTCTACATGGGCATGGGCGAGCCTCTCTTGGCTTACCGACCTGTACTCGAAAGCATCGAAAAGATCACCTCGCCCGATGGATTGGGAATGTCGCCACGTCGCATCACGGTGAGTACGGCTGGCATTGCAAAAATGATTCGTCGCCTCGCTGATGATGAAGTCCGCTTTAACCTCGCCCTTTCACTACATGCTGCTGATGACGAAAAGCGCGATACCATCATGCCGATCAATGAGCAAAACAACCTCGCTACTCTCATGGATGCCATCGACTATTTCTATCAAAAAACAAGCAACCGCATCAGTTATGAATACATCGCCTTCAACAACTTTAACGACTCCATCGAAGATGCTAAGAATCTAGTCAAACTCTGTCAACGCTTCCCCGTCCGCGTCAATATCATTGAGTACAATCCCATCGGCGGCACAGACTTTCGGAAGTCCTCCGAAGACAATCTAGATCGCTTTGCCGCCTATTTGAGTCAGAAAAAGGTGGCGGTGACGGTGCGGCGCAGTCGGGGGAAGGATATTGATGCGGCTTGTGGGCAGTTGGCGAATAAGGGGTGAG
>CAYLPW010000018.1:0-36005 GCA_964385665.1 uncultured Saprospiraceae bacterium | reverse complement strand
TAAACCGAAAATAACTTCCTTCTAAATCGGGAACTTATTATTTCACCGTTCCTAACGCTCTATCTTTTGAAGCTACTCCTGAAATTTCTGCATAAAAACATCGACCGCCTCCTTACTCAACGTACTGCCATTGTGGATCAGCAAACGATACTGAAACGATACTGATTCATCGGCTGCCAATTGAAAATTGAGGCGTTCTTTATTGTCTGAAAAAACCGCTTGTCCAAGTGGATTGGCGGCAAACAACCCATAGCCTCTAGCGTGCCAATAGGTCGGATAGCCTACATTGTCAGGATGGTCGATCAGGGTCAGCGAGACCGTCTCTTCATCTACTTCGCCTTCCAGTTTGACCCAAGTGGCTCTTTTTCCCCAAACATCATTTCCAGTGAGTCCTTCGCTGCTCAGATAATCGCCATTGGCAGCGGTGTTGTTTTGTTTTTGGGAACTCGGCAGTCCGTCATTGCCTACCAACGTCACCAAATCCTCAGAAGCAGAAGGCAGTTCCAATTCTTTGATCACACGCAGTCCAACGACACCTTCTTTATTGTCTTCAAAATCAATATCGACCAAGGCGCGAAGTGTTGTCGAGCGGTCGATAATTCTAGTATTTTCCACTTGCGAAAATAGAAAAGTCGTGGTTTCTTCGAGAAGCGTTTCGCCATCAGGTGCTGTCCAATTGGAGCGAACAGTAAGTTGACCGTTTGCCTCATCTACTTCAGTAACTTCTTGATGGTAAATGCTGCCGTACCTCTCCTTATCAGCTGCTTGGATCGCTTCGGAGTTGTTCCAAAAATCCAATCCATTCACATCTCCATAGTTGAACCAATAGCCAACATGATGCGGATGATCGGTGCGTTCGCCAGGCTGTGGATCAATAGGAAAACCACGCGTGAGTCGCTTGCCACTTACCGTAGTCAGAGGATACAAAATCGGCTTAGCAATGTCCTCCGGGTATAAGTAATTGGTAAATAATTCACCATCTACTCGAATCTCCACTTTATTTTGATCTGGTTTTGTTTCAAAAGTAATTGATGGATTCGTTGTTTCCTCAATTGTTGCTTCCTCAATAGTAGTGCTTTCCACCTTATTATTACAAGCTAAGAAGCAGGTCAGGGAGAAGGAGAGAATGATGAATCGAACAGTCATGGTGTCGGCTTTAGATAGACAATAGAGTAGGCAAAATACACAACTTTTTGATTATTAAACAGGTGGGATCTAAAGAATATATAGTTTTTTTGCGGAAGCAACGACTACGCTATGATCTCATGTGTACAAGTTATACAGTTTTGA
Source organism: uncultured Saprospiraceae bacterium (assembly GCA_964385665.1). GTDB lineage: Bacteria > Bacteroidota > Bacteroidia > Chitinophagales > Saprospiraceae > JAAUTG01. The sequence continues at coordinate 34,715 of CAYLPW010000018.1, read as the reverse complement.
TGACTCATTGACTATCGTCGACACAACAACACTAATATGAAGAGTTAAAAGTGGCTATTTGTTGAGGACTGCCAAGCATCAAAGACATTCTTGATTCTGTTATAAAATATCTAAACATACCAAAATCGATTTAATGAGTTTTGAAAATTTATAGTTTTGAACAAAATTAAGAAATTAGTCAGCATAAAGATAATGAGGAGAAAAGCAAAATTACTCTATGAGAACTTTATTAGTTTCGCTCCACATATTTTCATGTAAACTAGTAGAGATCAAGAAGTCGTTATACGCTTAACCTTTTTTTACTAAAAGTCGTTAATCTATTATTCATCAGTAGCTAGATTATCAATGATTCAGTTTCGTCCAACCAAAATTGCGCTAGAGCATCAGGACTTGCTAAAGGGATTGTCTGAATTGCCTGTACCAGAGATAGAGCAGTTAATTGACCAACTGAACGAAGTAGTAGAACGGCGAAAAGCAAACCCATCTCTCGAAGAGCAAGCAGCCTCGATTGTCGAAAAAATAAAAACAGAAGCTCCGTCTGCTGAGTTTCAAGAACGTCTTCATGACTTGACAATGAAGTCTACTGTAGATACGCTCTCACCAACCGAAAGGAAAGAGCTACAAGAAATGGCTACTACCGATGAACTATGGGCAGCTCACCGATTAGGTTATATGATGCAGTTGAGTGAGATATGGAATATCTCTGTGGATGAAGTCATGAAAAAATTGAATATAGCACCTCCTGAAGATATTTATGCCTAGAAAATATATTTCAAAAAAGACTAAAACAACTGTCGCAGACAGAAGTAGTGGCTATTGTGAATACTGTAAGTTTCTTAAAAAATATGCGAATGCTTCATTTGTTATAGATCGTATCAAGCCTATCGCTTTGGGTGGAACAGATGAACTGGATAACTTAGCTTATTCCTGTACTGCTTGCAACAGCTATAAAGGAGCTTTTATTGAAGCTACAGATCCAGATACGAATGAAGTTGTTCCTCTTTTTCATCCACGTTATCAGTCTTGGTCAGATCATTTTGAGTGGTCAAAAGATGCATTAACAATAATCGGAATAACAGCTATTGGTCGTGCAACAGTTGATCGGCTAAAAACAAACAGAGAAGGGCTGATTTTTTTTAGAAAGTTGCTTATTCAATCTGGTGAACATCCGCCAACTTAATCCACCCCCTTCAACCGCTCCCACAATTGCCCAAACGCATCCGGATCACGCTCAAATTCACTCGGTAGCTGCACAAGCGTTCCATCTTCATCCTTAAACCGAAATGAAAAGATGTATTGTGGTTCTTGACCAGGTTCATAAGAAAGCGTGCCATACTTCAAATTATTGAATTGAAAAACGCTGTCATTGACTTGCGACACATTATAATAGTCATCCGAGAACCATTCTAGAATCTGGACGACGCGCTGCTCGCGATAGGGGAGTAGTAGTTCATGATTTTTAGGTAATTCATCAAACTTCTTGACGCGTTTTTCAGTATCCAACAACGAATATCGACCTTCAAAGTAAGCGGTATCAGTTTCGGCAACGGCTTGCCATAAGATATTATTGAAAATGGTAGGCGAACTCGTAAAGCGTTGATAGTCAATTTTTTGCTCAACTAAGGATTGTTCAAAAATACGATCTGTCCTAACTTTATTGAAAACAGTAAACAACAGATACGCACTACTCAACGCAATTCCCGCCCAATTGAACCAAGCGCGTTTGGAACTGTAGCGAGTGAGTCGGCTGGCGATGATGACGCAAATCAAAAACGGAATGGTATAGATCGGATCGACAACGGAGATGGTATTCCAATTGACCCGAAAGTCGGAAAAAGGCTGGAAAAGTTGCGTGCCATAAGCTGTACAAGCATCCAACATCGGATGGGTGAAAATACCCCAAAAGAATAACCAACTCCAGGACTGCCAAGACGGATTTTCTGAAAGCGGGGCTAGTTTTCGCGTTCTACGATAGACCCAGTTCGCCAATACAAAGCCAACAATCCCTAAACTGACCGTGGCTCCAATCGGCAGAACATCCGCAAACGGAATCGGTAGTACCCAAGCACCGATACTGCACAACACCACAAACAATACATAGACTAATCCTAAATCTCGAAGCCCATGCTTGCTCTTTTGCCACTCTTTTCCATACAGCCGATGCACCAACCACCCCAACGCAAACGGCGCCAATATCGCAAACGGAATCGAATGCGTAATGCCCCGATGAAAAGCCGTTGCACTGATGTTGTCGGTCGCCCAATTGGCAAGAATATCCAAATCTGGAATCGTACCAGCAAATGCGCCCCAAATCATCGCTTTGTTACCAATCTTCTTGCCTAACACCACTTCGCCAACCGCTGCGCCAAGAGTAATCTGTGTCAATGAATCCATGTAGTTGAGATGTGAGATTGTGAGATTTGAGAAGTGAGACTTTTCCCGCAGTTAGCCAAAAACTGGTACAATACGATTGAAGAAACAAGGTGTCTGAAAAAACGAACAACAACTAAAAGCGATCTTTTAACTACTTTGCCGTGTACAAGGTTGAGTACGACAGAAACAAAGTGAAGAACTTCTGTATTTAGTGTATAAGTCTAAGCGCATAGTGATCTCATGTCCAGAGGCGCAGCAGTAAGGGCGATTCATGAATCGCCCATGACAACGATAACAAATAGAAGTACGTCAAAAAAAGAGACGACAAAACAAGAAAAATGGAAATCAACATCGAACAAAGTAAAAACGAAGACCACATGAAACTGCTCGTCGCGAAAATGCGACACCGACTACAGAAAATCGAGCTAGGTGGCGGTCAAAAACGCATCGACAAACAACATCAAAAAGGCAAACTAACCGCACGCGAACGCGTCGCCCAACTCATCGACGAAGACAGCGACTTCTTAGAAATTGGGGCATTCGCAGGCTATGAAATGTACGAAGAATACGGCGGTTGTCCAGCAGGCGGTGTGGTCTGTGGCATCGGATATGTAGAAGGACGACAATGTATGATCGTGGCGAATGATGCGACCGTAAAGGCTGGGGCGTGGTTTCCAATTACAGGAAAAAAGAACCTACGCGCACAGGAAATCGCGATGGAAAATAGATTGCCGATCATCTACTTGGTCGATAGTGCAGGCGTTTTTCTACCGATGCAAGACGAAATTTTCCCAGACAAAGAACACTTCGGGCGGATGTTCCGCAACAATGCGAGGATGTCGAGCATGGGCATTCCACAGATTGCAGCGATCATGGGAAGTTGTGTGGCAGGAGGCGCTTACTTACCGATCATGTCGGACGAAGCTTTGATTGTAGAAGGAACAGGCTCTATCTTTTTGGCGGGTCCATATTTGGTGAAAGCAGCCATTGGCGAAACCGTCGATAAGGAAACGCTGGGTGGTGCGGTCACGCAGTCGGATATTTCTGGTGTCACGGACTACAAAATGCCGGATGATGAGACTTGTTTAAAGACAATTCGAGATTTGGTTTCTCACTTTGGCGACTTTGGAAAAACAGGTTTTGAGCGTAGCAAACCCAAATTACCAAAACGCGATGCGAAAGACATTTATAGCCTTTTTCCAGATAGTTCCTCGAAGCCCTACGACACGTTGGAAGTGCTAAAATGTTTGGTTGATGATTCGGAACTGACGATTTATAAAGAAGGATATGGACAGACCATTATGTGTGCTTATGCGCGGATAGATGGCTGGTCAGTCGGCATCGTAGCGAACAATCGACAAGTGGTTAAGTCCGCGAAAAAAGAGATGCAGTTTGGAGGTGTCATTTATTCCGATTCGGCAGACAAAGCGACTCGTTTCATCTTGAATTGCAATCAAAAAAAGATTCCATTGGTCTTCTTACAAGATGTCACTGGCTTCATGGTCGGCACGCGCTCCGAACATGGTGGCATCATCAAAGATGGCGCGAAAATGGTAAACGCAGTGTCCAATTCGACCGTACCCAAATTTACCATCATCATGGGGAATTCGTATGGAGCTGGCAACTATGCGATGTGTGGAAAGGCATACGATCCGCGCTTAATTGTAGCATGGCCTACAGCGAAAATAGCGGTGATGGGTGGCGCACAAGCAGCTAAAGTGTTGCTACAAATTCAGACTTCTTCCATGAAAGCAAAAGGGCAAGAACCCACGCAAGAAGAGCAGGATGAACTCCTAAAAAGAATCACCGACCGCTACGACGAACAAACCACGCCCTACTACGCAGCAGCTCGACTTTGGGTAGATGCCATCATTGATCCGACAGAGACGCGAAAAGTGATTTCGATGGGGATTGAAGCGGCAAATCACGCGCCAATAGAGCCGTTTAATGTGGGCGTGATGCAGACTTGAAACTGTCACCCGTTGAATCGTTAAATAGTTGTGTGGAATTGAGGTATAAGTAACCATTCAGCTGCACATTCAGCGGGTGACTTACGTGGGAAAACTAACAAAAGTCGCCCTGTGACCGTGCAGGCATAAATTAAAAAGTAAACTAATTTAACTATTTCAAGCATGAAAGTCACGAGGTGACACCGTCAAAACTCCGAAGCAATCCCCACATTTACAAAATGAAAAAACGCGAAATTATACACTTGATCGACATTCGCACCACCTTCAATCAAGCGATAGCCTACCTTTCCAAAAAAGCGATCAGGAATAATATCAAACTCCAAGCCGACAAACACATCTTCCGCACGACCGACAGGTCCAACGAGCGCATCGCCGACGACTAGCAGCGACAACCGATCATTGAAATCTTGCTCAAACAGTAAGCTAATAAGCGGAACAAAACCTAAATCCGTATTTTCGACTGTTTCGCCGTTTTGAGTCAACGCGATTCGAGCATCGCGCAACAAAGCCGTCAAGCCAAGTTCTAAACGTGATTTTTCTCGTCGCAATAGTGCATACCGATAACTCGCCCGATAGGTATTGAATTGATACGAGCCTGTCACCTCGGAAGTAGCAGTTTGAAAATTCTGACCCTCGAAATCAATCGTAGCAATAGTTGGATTAGTGTATTCAAAACGCAAAGGAGCAGCCGTCAAAATGATGGAATGCTGATCGTTGAAGGTATAACTAGCTTCTAAACGTAGAAAAATAACAGGTTCGTCCGCTTCAAAATCATCGGTGAAGGAAAAGAGTGTACCTTGTTCGCTGTCGCTATTGGGTGCGCGTACATCATTGTATTGATTGAAGACTAAGCCAGATTCAGAACTGAGGCGGAGTTGTGCATTCAAGTTAGAAACAACAAAAAATATAAGTGATAAAAGAAAAGTGTTGCGCATGATTTTTTTAGCTACAACTTTCCAATTCTCATAGAGTTCGTCTTGTACCATCTAATCTCGTCCATTCATGAAAATCTTAACAGTCAGCGGTTCTGCGCGTCCTTCTTCCTCCAATATACTGTTACTACAAACCATTGCATTACGCATTCCTCAGCATGAATTCGTGTTGTACCCTGCATTAGATCAACTACCGCTGTTCACTGCTGCACGAGATCAAACTCCTTTTGATTCTACTATCATGGATTGGCGAAAAGCAGTACAAGCAGCCGATGCGATCATCATTTGCACACCTGAATACTTGCACAATTTACCAGCATTACTCAAAAACGCGCTTGAATGGCTCACGACTTCTGGCGAATTGTTTAAAAAGCGCGTTTTGGTAATGACGTTCACCCCTCATCCACCGCGAGGAGAACAGGCGATGCAATCCTTGATTTGGTCACTGCAAGCCTTGGAAGCGAATGTCGTTGGACAATTGGATTTGTATCAAACGGAGGTGCAAGTGGAAGATGATAAATTAGTGCTTTCTGAAGAATATGATGAATTATTAAGCGCAGCTATTCAAGTATTGGTTGAATAAATACTTACTCTTCTCTCAGCTTAAAATTCCGTGTTGGCTCAACTTCCGCTGGCGGCAACAAAATCCAGTCGTGCTTTTCAAAAACGCCATGAATGTATTCTTCCATCGCGTATTTTCGACCGTAAAAAATACTGGTTTTCATTGGGCGTAAGTCAACCAACGTCCATTGATTGGGCTGCCCAAGTTGAATGAATTCTTTGTAGTAAGTCGCGTAGCGACCACCGTCCGCTAGCTCATCAACCACCTTTCCTTCTTCTTCGTAATAGCGACTCATAAAACTGATGTGTAGCGACTGCTTCCCGTAAAAATTAGCAAATTCATTCAAGGTATTTCCTCTATTCTTCGACTAGAAAGTGATGGTGATTATGTCGCGATTCATACCCAAAAAGAAAAGATATTGAGTGCCGAAAATATACGTCATTTTGAGGAAACATTGCCATCCACCAATTTTATGCGCGTCCATCGCTCGCATATTGTCGCGCTCTCCAACATTGACTTTATTGAACGGAATCGGATTGTGATTGATGGAGTGTACATTCCAATTAGTGCGACTTATCAGGAGGCATTTTGGGAACGAGTGTCAACCTAATTTCCCCTTCTAACGTAACAACTCTAGCAGACACATCATCTCCACTTTTGAATCCTTAGCGGCCATGCGATCGAATAAATAGCAGATGAAGTCAATTCCTTCAAACTGGTCAAGCCTTTGATCATAATCACCTTGCCGTATATTAAATTCTATGTACGGTGCCGTATTCTTGAAAAGGTTGCGTCACTAATTGAACTCAGAAGTTAATCCGCCGATGCATTCAGCTACTACCAACTCTATACAGCCAACTCAAACCGCCACTGGCTTCAACTCCGCCTGTATCTTCCCCAACAACTTCCGTGCATCCTTCAAACTAAAGACCCGATCTTTAATCATAATCAAATGACGGTTCGTCTTTTTCAAGTTCAGATCATATTTGCCTCCTTTCGATCCGATGTAGCTGAATAGGCGCTGAAACTGCTCACTTTCGTAAAACGGCGATTGCGGATTTTCGACAAAATAGCAGCGCAACTTGCTGCTTTTCAGAATGATCCGTTCAAAGCCCATTTCCTGCGCAATCCAACGTAAGCGCAGACCATCAAACAATTCTTTCACAGGCGTAGGAATCTTCCCGAAGCGATCGCGCAGCATTGTTTGAAAGGCTTCTAGGCTTTCTTCATCTTGAATTTTGTCCAACTTGGTGTATAGATTCAAACGTTCCTGTACATTGCTCACATACTCATTCGGCATATGCATTTCCACATCCGTGTCGATGATAACATCGCGCACATAGACATGATCGGTCGCCAATTCTTCCTCAAACAAGTCTTTAAACTCGTTCTCCTTCAACTCATTAATTGCCTCCTCCAATATTTTCTGATACATCTCGTAGCCAATATCCGCAATGAAACCGCTCTGTTCTGCGCCTAGTAAATTACCTGCTCCTCGAATATCCAAATCCTTCATCGCAATATCAAAACCACTGCCCAAATCAGAAAACTCCTCCAACGTACGGAGACGCTTTCGAGCATCCGAAGTCAGCGTCGATAGGGGAGGACAGAACAAATAACAAAACGCTTTTTTGTTGGAACGTCCCACACGACCGCGCAACTGATGCAAATCGCTCATCCCAAACTGATGCGCGTTGTTGATAATGATTGTATTGGCATTGGGAATATCAAGACCGGTTTCGATGATATTCGTGCAAATTAAGACATCATATTGTCCATCGATGAAAGACAACAGCGTCTTTTCCAACTCCCTACTTTCCATTTGTCCATGCGCCATCGACACCTCCACATCTGGACACAGTCGGCGCACCATCGCGACCATATCAGGCAGTGACTTTACTCGATTATGGACGAAGAAGACCTGTCCACCGCGATTCACTTCGTAGTAGATCGCTTCCCGAATCAGTTCGTCATGAAAGATGCGAACTTCCGTATGAATGGGTTGGCGATTGGGTGGTGGTGTCCGCATGACTGATAGATCACGGGCTGCCATGAGAGAAAATTGGAGCGTTCTTGGAATCGGTGTTGCTGTCAAGGTGAGTGTGTCGACATTGACCTTCAAATTACGTAGTCGCTCTTTCGCTGTGACCCCAAATTTTTGTTCTTCATCAATGACAAGCAGACCTAAATTTTTGAACTTAATTTTCTTGTTCAAAATAGCGTGCGTCCCAATAATGATGTCGATCTTTCCCTCTTCCAGTCGCTTGTAAATTTCCGTTTTTTCTTTGGTCGTTCTAAAGCGATTCACATAGTCAACTGTGACGCCAAACTCTTGCAATCGATCATTGAATGTTTTGTTGTGTTGTAAGGCTAAGATGGTCGTCGGAACGAGGACGGCAACTTGATGTCCATCGACTACTGCTTTGAATGCAGCACGTACCGCCACTTCCGTTTTACCAAATCCCACATCGCCACAAATCAAGCGATCCATGGGATATTCCTTCATCATATCTTCTTTGACGGCTTGCGTTGCTTTGTACTGATCGGGTGTATCTTCGTAGATGAACGAGGCTTCCAATTCGTTCTGCATATAGCCATCTTCGGGGAACGCATGTCCTTTAGAAGCGCGACGTTTGGCGTAGAGTTTAATCAATTCGCCAGCAATATCTTTGACCTTTTTCTTGGTGCGTTGCTTGAGTTTTTTCCAAGAATCTGACCCAATTTTGTCCAGTTTCGGTGGCTTGCCATCTTTACCGACAAAGCGCGAAATCTTGTGCAGAGAGTTGATGCTCACATATAGGACATCTTTATTTTTGTAAAACAGGCGCACCGCTTCTTGCACATGTCCATTGATGTCAATCTTCTCCAAACCAGAATACTGCCCAACTCCATGGTCAATGTGCGTCACATAGTCGCCAGGTTGCAACTCGCGCAACATCTTGAGATTGAGGGCTTTGTCTTTCGAGAAACCTTGTCGAAGTTTATAGCGATGAAAACGCGCGAAGATTTGATGATCGGTGTAGCAAGCAATTTTTGCATCCTGATCGATAAAGCCTTGATGAATCGCTTTCGGGACGGGATGAAACTGCACTTTGGCGTTCAGGTCTTCAAAGATGTTGTAGAACCGCTGAACTTGTCGCGGGTTTTCGGTAAAAATAAAGGTTTCTATGTTCTCTTTTTCTTGATCTTCTAAATGCTTAATCAGTAGCTTGAAGTTCTTATTAAAACTGGGCTGCGGTTTAATATTGAACACGATTTGCTCTTGAAAATCAATTGGTTGTGGACTAGCAGACAACACAAAAATGGAATGACTTTCGACATCTTCCACGACCTCATTTGGACGAATAAACGCTCGATCTCTAAATATTTCTGCCAGCTCACTTTTATCCAATGCCGAAATGCTTTCCGCGAATTTAGCCGCGTCATCAAATGCCATTTGTAGCCGTTCCAGTAATGCATTGAAGTCTTTGACCCAAATCACCGTATTCTCTGGCAGTACTTTAAATAGTGATACCTTCTGCGTCTGTGAAAACTTTGTATTGATGTTGGGAATGATGGAAACGCGACTAATTTCTTGCTTTTTCAACTGCGTCAATGGATCAAATGTCCGAATGCTTTCGACTTCTTCATCGAACAATTCGACACGGTATGGCCATTCATTGCCGTAGGAGAAAATATCAACAATTCCGCCACGTACCGAAAACTGACCCGGCTCATAGACAAACTCCTCTTTCTTAAAATCGTATTCGATCAGCACCTCTACAATCGTATCGACATCCACATCTTCGCCTTTCACAATATCCAATCGCTGTGCCTCCAATATTTCAGGTGCAACGACCTTTTCAAACAAAGCTTCGGGATACGTCACGACAATTTCGCCCTTTCCTTTCGAGCTACTAATTTTATGAATCGTCTCCGTCCGCAGCAGCACATTGTTGTTATCCAATTCCTCAAATTTTCGTGGTCGCTTGAACGAATCTGGAAAGAAATGAATACTTTTATTGTCGAACAGTGCCGCCAAGTTATTCTGCGCATAAGCCGCTTCTTCCTTGTCGCTGACAATGTATAGATAGTTTTGCGGCGTTTGTCGGTAGGTAGAAGCTAGAAAAAAAGCATCCGACGCGCCTGACAGACCAAGTAGTCGGATTCGGCTATCCGTTTCTTGTGCTTTTTTGCCTAATTGTTGTACTCGTTCGTCGTCTTGATAGTGCTGTAACAGTCGTTCTAAATTCGTCGCCATGTATTGTTGTGCGTTATTGGATTGTGCTTATGAAACGGTGTGAGGGGTTGTTAGTTTGATGAAAGAGAGTAAAACAAGGCAGTCAGGTGGATTGGTGAATTTGTATAATAATATAGACATGGTTTGGCGTACTTCAAAAGCTAAAATAGAGCTATGAGGATTTTGAGACTAAAGCAAATCAAGCAACTGAACCAACTTGATGTACTGACGAAGTTCTGGAATCGTTTATATTAACTAATAGTCATTCGATGCAGATAAAAGTATCATTTTAAATACATTAACAATAAATCACATGAAGAAACTAGACGATCAGTTTTTCAATAGAGCAGACGAACATATTCATCTAGCCAATGAACAAATTACGACCACCAAAAGAGGAAAAGTAAGTGCTTCTATGATGTATGCAGTCGCTCGCTTCAACTCTTGGGTGAGCGCGTGTAGTTTCAATAGCGGCAAAGAAATGGAAGATGCAAAAGAGGAAACGATACAATATTTCCTCACGGAATATGAGAAGATGCTACGCGATAATTTAGAGGATTATATTGATAATTTTGAAACGTATATGAAGCGAGTAGAAGATAATTGAAATATAGCTAGTAGACCTTTACAAGATGAGTAGATGTGTTGATAGAATGACTTGGAGACAACATAGCCGATTTTTTGTCCTCGGGCTAATCATTCATAACTTAGTATTTTAATACATCTTCTTTGTTAGAAAATGATCGTCTCATACACGATTTAGCATAGTTCAGGACAGTAGCGTAAATAACAAAATGTATCTTAACTATCGTAAGTCAGTATCTTTCGTCATTTAATATACATTTAATAAACATTGGCATGAAAAAACGCACGCTGTCCTCCCTTGCTATTATATTTGTTGCATTCACTTTACTGCTTGCTTGCAACAAAATTGGAGATAACCAATCGCCTAATATTTTATCTTTGAATTACGAAGTCATCAATTTTAGCCCGTTTTTGGTCGAATTCACCGCACAAGCCAATGACTTAGAAGACCCAATCAGTTACGAATGGAACTTTGGTGACGGAACAATAACTTCAGGCGGTGCTACGATCAGTCATACTTTTGAATTGGGAGCAGTCTACACCGTCACGCTTTCCGTATCTGATGGCGTGAACGACCCCGTCACGCAGCAAGTACAGGTTGATGCCGATGTAGAAGCGCGATCTGTTGATGTAGATATTCGATTAGATGACGTTCGTCAGACAATGCAGGGTTTTGGAGGATTTGGGGCGCAAAATGCTTGGTGGTCAAATGGACCATTTTACGACGCCGCTTTTGTTGATCTACTTATTCATGACTTGGGCATTACCATTCTACGCGACGAAATTCCTTTTGGATTTGAACCACAGAACGAAAACGATGATCCCAATGACCTCGACTTATCAGCCTTCAATGTTACCAATGATATTCCTGGTTCGGACAGTAATATGAGTCAACATATTCCATACTTACGAGCATTACATGAAGCTGGACTGGAGAAGCTCATTTCTACCATTTGGTCACCACCCATTTGGATGAAGCACAACGATCATAGAGGAAATGGTACAAATAACACAACGAGTGCACCAGAATATACTACCAATCCAGATGAGAACACCAATCAATTGCAAGAGCAGTACTACGAAGAGTTGGCGGAGTATTGTGTAGCTTATATTCAATTAATCAAACAGGAAGTTGGGGTCGATCTATATGCTATTAGCTTACAAAATGAACCTCGATTTTCGCAGTTCTATGCCTCTTGTGTGCATAGTCCTGAAAGTTTACGCGACTTAATTAAAGTAGTGGGTCGGCGGTTTGAGGAAGAAGGTCTTACAACGAAGATTTTTGCGCCAGAAGACGTACAAAGTATGTGGCACATTCGACAATATCTAGATGCGATATTGAACGATACACAAGCGAATGAATATGTCGACATCTTCGCCATTCACAACTATCGGACAGATGGCATTACAGCTTCCGATGAAGCACCAAAGAATTGGCAAGAAACCTACCAAAAAGCGCAGCAAGGTGATAAACAAGTTTGGATGACCGAAACCTCGGGATTCGATACGAACACATTAGATGGTGGACTTAATTTAGCAAAGTCGATGTTTAACGCGATTCACTACGGGAACGCTTCTGCTTGGGTCTATTGGCAGATGAGTGAAAGTGGGAATGGTGGCTTTTTAGAAGACGGACAGCCCAACATGTTATACCATATTTCCAAGCATTTTTATCGTCACATCCGCCCAGGCATGCAGCGTCTAGCTGTTGCAAACAGTGACAATGAGCTATTAACGCTTGCTTTCCGCAATCCAGACGATGGTAAAAAAGTAATGGTATTGGTCAATATTAAAAATAAGATTATTGACGCTGCTGCTGATTCTTTTTTCGGCGATTCTTCATTTACCATCTATACGACTGACAAAGACAAGCGTCACGAACAACAAACTGATTCTTTTGAAGGCTCGACGATTACCATAGCTGGGCGAACAGTGATGACGCTGGTGGAGGAGTGATTAAAGGGAAACTTTTGGTAGAATGGACTGTTTCAGTAGTCATTCAATAGTAGAATAATGACTCAACATTTTGTATTTGATGAACTTTCAGCGTTACTAGCAGAAATAAATCCCGAAATGATGCTTTCGTTTCGTATTTCTCGTCGGTCGCAAACTCGCCTAGAATGTTTATTAGAAAAGACAAAATGAGTGGAGGACTGACAAAGGAAGAATATAGAGAGGTCGATCATTTTGTGATATTAGAACACATAATAAGCTTAGCTAAAGCTCGTGCCTTGAAAAAGCTTTAGCCAAAATATCTAAATAGATGTCAACAACTAATTTAGCCAACTTACCTACTCAGGATGCAGACGAGCAACGCATCAGTTGGGAGGAGTTTCAAAGCGATCATATGGAACGCGAAGACGGCTATGAGTATGAATGGTTGAATGGCATAGTAGAAAGAAGCCCTTACTCTATGGATAAGCTACAGCTATTTATTCTCAGAAACCTACAAAATTTCTTTTTCCAACTTAAATTCGAGGGCAAAATAGAGGGGCAACTGATGGCGGAAGCGGATTTATTCTTTGGACAAAATCATCGCCGCCCAGATATTTGTTGGCTCACCAATGTTCAAATTGATCGTTTGGCAGAAGGAATGTATGAAGTACCAGCTTTTGTGATCGAAATTATTTCTAAGACAGACGCGATCAATCGAGTACATGATAAAATGCAGGATTACAGAAATGCTGGTGTAGAACTGGTTTGGCATATTTTTCCTAAACACAAAGAAGTCCATATTTATACTGGCGAACATCTGCAACAAATGTCGATCCGTAGACATAAAGATCAGTGTAGTGCTTCCTCTGTACTCCCTAATTTTGAGTTGAGTATTGAGCAGATTTTTGAGAGGAAAGAAGTGTAGGGGAGAGATGTTAGACGGTAGATAATAGATAATAGACTGTTTCAAACCAAAAAAGAGCCAACCCACCCGAAAGTGAATTGACTCTTTTAATTCTATACTAAATTCGGGTTTATTCTACCCGATAATCACTCTCTAATTCAGTCGTCTGCAACTCACCAATTTGCTCCTGCTGAGGAACTAAATTCTTACCAATCTCTTCTTTGATCTCATCGCCTTCCACCACCAAAAGTGGAGCAATCACCAACGCCACTACCGACATCAATTTCAACAAGATATTCAAACTCGGACCTGATGTATCTTTGAATGGATCACCTACGGTATCACCCACAACCGCTGCTTTGTGCGGCTCTGATTTTTTGTAGTACATTTTACCTTGAATGTCCACCCCATCTTCAAACATCTTCTTCGCGTTATCCCAAGCACCACCAGCATTCGACTGGAATATGGCCATAAGAACACCTGCCACAGTGACACCGGCTAAGAGTCCTCCTAACATTTCCGCTCCACCTAAGAAACCGATAACGACTGGCGAAACAACAGCAATCAAACCAGGAACAATCATTTCACGAATAGAAGCCTGCGTAGAAATTTCTACACACTTGCTGTATTCTGCTTTTCCTTCTGCTGCATTAAAGATCGCTTGATCTTCTGCACTCCACGTATTAAGTTCTGTATCTTCATTGCGCTTCATCGCATCTAGTGCCGCACGTAATTCAGGAATATCTTTGAACTGACGACGCACTTCTTGAATCATATCCATCGCGGCGCGACCTACTGCATTCATCGACAATGCCGAGAATAAGAATGGCAACATACCACCTAATAACAGACCAGCCATCACGACAGGCTTAGAAATATCAATGCTGTTGATTTGAGCAGTTGTCATAAAGGCGGCAAACAATGCCAACGCCGTCAAAGCTGCTGAACCAATCGCAAATCCTTTACCAATTGCTGCGGTTGTGTTTCCTACTGCATCCAATTTATCGGTACGCTCCCGTACTTCTGGCGGCAAATCACTCATTTCTGCAATACCCCCTGCGTTATCCGAAATAGGACCATATGCATCGACTGCTAACTGAATACCTGTATTCGATAGCATACCAACCGCTGCAATGGCGATACCATACAATCCAGCCATTTCATTCGCACCTATAATAGCTGCTGCTAAAATGATAATTGGAATAGCCGTCGATTGCATACCCACACCTAGACCTGCGATAATATTTGTCGCTGCTCCAGTCACCGATTGATCGACGATAGACTTTACTGGTTTTGTACCAAATCCAGTGTAGTATTCTGTAATTAAACCAATTAGGAGACCTGAGGCTAGACCGAAAATAACTGCCCAGAAAACGCCCATAGAAGAGTACTCTACGCCACGGAACTCCCAAGTTTCTGGCAACATGAATTGTGTGATACCAAAAGTGGCTGCCAACATCAGACCAGCTGAGATAAACTCACCCATATTCAAGGCTTTCTGTGGATCTCCACCTTCTTTCACCTTCACGAAAAACGTTCCAATGATAGAGGTCAGAATACCAACACCTGCTAACGCCAACGGCAATAGCACAGCATTCAAGCCATCAAAATCATTCGTTGTTTCAAAACCAACAGCTCCACTTAGAATAGTTCCATCAGCATCGACACTCAAAATAAATGCCGCACCCAATACCATCGTACCAATGATAGAACCAACATAACTCTCAAACAAGTCAGCACCCATACCGGCGACGTCCCCTACATTATCTCCTACATTATCCGCAATCGTGGCTGGGTTCAAAGGGTGATCTTCAGGAATACCTGCTTCTACTTTACCCACCAAGTCAGCTCCTACATCCGCTGCTTTAGTATAAATACCGCCACCGACACGCGCAAACAAGGCAATAGAAGACGCACCAAAAGAAAATCCTGTCAAAACAGTAATGACCTTATTGATGTCCCAATCCATATTATTATAGAATAAGAACAAACTTCCTAGACCCAAAAGTCCTAATCCAACTACACCCATTCCCATGACCGAGCCACCAGAAAAAGCAATTTCTAAGGCTTTCCCTAGGCTTTCACGTGCAGCGTTCGTCGTACGTACGTTTGCTTTTGTTGCCACGCGCATACCGATGAAACCTGCCAAAGCAGAACATAGCGCACCCAGTACAAAGGAGAGTACGATCAATGGGCTACTTCCTTCGGATGAACTTCCGCTAAAGAATAAAAGGACAGATACTAGTACGACAAAAATGGAAAGAATTCGGTATTCCGCTTTTAAGAATGCCATCGCACCATCCGCAATCGCGTCGGCGATGTTACTCATTTTAGCTGATCCTACTTCCTGCTTTGATACCCAAGCGGATCGAACAAAGGTGTATAGCAAGGCGACAATACCTAAGGCAGGCACCAGCATAGTGATTGTTTGCCCCATAGTTAGATGATAATTTTACTGTGTTTGATAAATGTGGAGTGGAATACCGCTAGTCAGCATTGAATGTTTTTGTGTTTATTCGTTGTGTTAGCTGATTCAATTCAAAGCATGTAAATCATAGATAGACAAGCGGTTGTCTACTCCATTTCTTAATTTGGAGGGCAAAAGTAGCTTAATTTTATTGCTTTGCAAAAAGAATGGCGAGTTGTAAAGGCGAGTTGTGATTTCTAGTGGATATTAACTCTCTCTTACTGCTAGATCAACTTCGGGATGTTCGCGTAGAAAGTCTTGTAGCCAACCTTTTACAGGAAGATAGGTAATTCGATTGCCTAGTGAACCAGCTGCTTTCAGATGCAACTGCGCTCGACCAAATAAGGGCATTTTACTTTCTTCAATGAAGTCGATGTCATGATGTGGATAGCGATAGTTCTTAAAATAGTTAGTGACGTACACATACTGCTCGTCTACTTCTACTCGCTTTAGTCGCATTGTGAATACATACAAAAAAGCAACTCCAGCCAAATAGCTGATCGTAAATAAAGTAGCGAATTTAGTGGGCGACACACCAGATGCCATCGTCACACCCAATTTCCATGCGGCAATGACACATGCACCTCCAAAGACAATCCAAAAGGTCGGAATGAAAAATTTATAGAAAAGCGTCCAGTTGGAGGAAAGTCGAGTCATATAATTGATGAATGATGTTTAATAAATGGCAAAACTATGCTAAGGCTATTTTTTTGCTAACGCCTTTCCTTCCGCTTCCCATTCTCTTTGCTGTTTTGCCACTACGCGCTTCGAGATTATAATACTGACTTCATATAGAAAATACAAAGGAACACCAATCAAAAACTGCGTAATCACATCGGGTGGCGTAATCGCGGCTGCAGCAATCAGAATGAGAACAAAGGCATGACGGCGATAGGTGCGCATGAATTCTGGCGTCACTAGACCTACTTTGGATAAGAAAAAAACCACAACAGGTAATTCATAAACGATGCCCACAGGAACGGTAAACATGGTCATGTAAGTCACATAAGAAGAAAAAGATGCTGTAGTAGTCGTGATTTGCTCAATCTCAAAGCCTGCCAAAAAAGTGACTGCAAAAGGGGCAATAATAAAATAGCCAAACAAAACACCAGTCAAAAACAGAAAAGAGCAGATGAAAACGACACCTCGCGCCGCTTTGCGCTCCTCCGCGTATAATCCTGGTTTTATGAATCGCCAAAACTCCCAAAAGATATATGGAAAAGAGACAACCACACCTAAAACGATAGATATTTTTAGGAATGTAATAAATTTCTCTCCGAACTTAGGCGTGATGATTTCTATATCTGGCGGAATCATACAAGTACCTTCCGCATATACTGCTTTGACAATATTACAAAGGACATCATAGGTGATAAATTCTGCTTCCAAGGGGGCAAATACAATATCCAACACAAAATCCTTCGATAAAAAGACCGCAACACCAATAACCGCTACTGCCACAATCGAGCGCACGATATGCCAGCGCAACTCTTCCAGATGCTCTAAAAAAGTCATCTCTTTTTCTTGAGCTTGACCATTAATGGGCAACTTATCAACATCTACTTGATCTAAAGGCATATTTTAATTTGAGTTCAATAATAAATTGACGTTTTCAATGGTACGATTTTCTCATAATTCCCGCTTTGCGAACACGCTGGATTTGTGAGGAAAATCATAACAGATCAATTTAATCATTTCACGTTTTTCGTTACTTCCAATCCTGAAGGAGTTCTACTCGGCTTTCAGAAGAGTAGAGAGCAAAGATAAGGAAAGAAGATTTTAAACTACGTCATATTTCGACGAAAGAAGAATTTTTAAAAGGTCAATCTACATAGAAAAATGAGGCAGTTCTACTAATCATATCTGTGCTGTTTCTTAGTTTTATTGTTTTAATAACATCTTTGCACCTATCTATTCCTACAATTGAGCGTTATATAAAAGTAAAACGATTCAATGTCTATACATTCAATTGTTGGACAAGGGATTACTGCTAAGGTTTAACTCCTGCATTAGAATCTGATTAAACACAACGACATGAAACTATTACCGATCCTTACTTTTTTGCTTTTCGTGGCGACGACTGCTTTTGCGCAAGTCAATCATAGCACTTGGAATACGCTTTTGCAAGAACACGTCAGTTCGACCGGAAAAGTTAATTATGAAGGCATCAAAAAAGATGTAGCAACTCTAGACAAATACTTGAAGACGCTAGAAGGAAATGCACCGACAAGCAGTTGGTCAAAAGACGAGCAATTAGCTTATTGGATCAATGCATATAATGCTTACACGGTTAAATTAATTGTTGACAACTATCCTGTCACGCGCATTACTGATCTACATGATGGCAAACCGTGGGATGTGAAGTGGATCAAATTAGGAAATAAAACCTATTCCCTGAATGACATTGAACACAATACGATTCGCAAGCAATTTGATGAGCCACGTATCCATTTTGCTGTCAACTGCGCCGCCAAATCTTGTCCACCCTTGTTGAACCAAGCATGGACGGCTGCCAATTTAGATCAATTATTAGATCGTCAGACTAAGAAGTTCATCAACAACAGTCGCTACAATACTATCAGTGCGGACGCAGTTAAAGTGTCCAAGATTTTTGATTGGTATGGGAAAGATTTTGGAAGTTTGATTGATTATCTGAATGAATATAGTGAGACGAAGATTGATGGTGATGCTGATGTGGAATTCCGTGCTTATGATTGGCGATTGAATAAGGCTTGAGTTAACCTCTCCAACTGAACCCCCCTAGAACCTTTCAATAAAAAAGTAGTATCCTCAAACTGCTGTTCTTCGAACCAATTAATCAAATCACTCACGTCAGCAAAATGCAGATGATCGGAAGCACAAGCTTTAAAGTGTTGCCCGACTAGTATGATTTGGTCAAAATCCAACTGTTCGGCTTGTTGTAAGATATATTGATGTTCCGATTGGCTTTCTTTACCCAACTCCAACATGTCTCCTAAAACGGCTATCTTCTGATCGGCTTTGTATTGGTGAAAGTATTTAAGGACATTGAGCATACTTGTTGGGTTAGCATTGTACGCATCCAGTAAGAAGTTATTGGTGTCAATTTGTACCCACTGCGACCGGTTATTAGAAGAAGCATATTGCTCAATAGCTGCTTTTATTTTAAGTGGCGATACTTTAAAATACTGTCCAATAGCGATAGCCGTCATCACATTGTGGAAGTTGTATTCGCCCATCAGTTGCGTTTTCACGGGAACTACATTGCCCAAATCATCTCGAAACCTCACTTTCACGGTCGGCTCGAACGTTTCAGGGATGACTTGATAAATGCTATGTGCTGCTTTTTCAGGATCGCTACTATATGCCAGTTTTTTACGGTGCGTTTCACCTGCCAATTCCCATAAAAATTGCTCATCTCGATTGACAAACAATAGTCGCTTCTTTGCCTTCAAATAATCGTACAATTCCGATTTTGCTTTCTTCACACCTTCTATACCTCCTACACCTTCTAGATGTGCCTTTCCAATATTCGTGATTAACCCATGTGTAGGATCAGCGATTTCACAAAGGGCAGCGATTTCACCTAGATGATTCATACCCATCTCGATGATGGCAACTTCTGTATCCTCTGGCATCGCCAGTAGTGTCAAAGGAACACCAATATGATTATTGAAATTCCCTTTGGTGAAGTGAGTTCGGTAATGACTACTGAGTACACTTGCCATCAACTCTTTCGTAGTCGTTTTTCCATTACTACCAGTGACCCCAATCACTGGAATTTTGAACTGCTGCCGATGATGATGTGCTAATGTTTGTAAGCTTTCGAGGGCATCATCTACTAGAATATACCGCTCATCTTTTTTATGAATTTCATGGTCTATGACTGCATACTTTGCTCCCTTCTCTAGCGCACTTTCTGCAAATTGATTACCATCAAATCGTTCTCCACTCAAGGCGATAAAGAGATCATTTTCCTGCACTGTGCGGCTGTCGGTAGAAACGCGGTTGCAGTTTTGGAAGAGTTGATAGAGGTATGTAATATCGGTTGGCATGAGTGGATTGCTTGCTATTGAAGGAGTAAATTTAGAAATAGAATACGTGAAATTAGGGATTCATGGAAAATGAAACCCTGATAATACTAAAAAAGGTCTTCTCGCATCACACGAAAAGACCTTCAAGGTATCAACATTTATAATTTTCAGGAGATTTTATTAATAGAATTGTCTATCATCTAAAATCCACTGTCTAACGTCTTTAGTAACGACGCTTTGTTTTCTTTCCTTTGACTTTGAATTGGTTACCACTGTTGCCATCGTTACCGCCAGGCGCACCTACACGAGTCATCGCACAACGGAAGCCAATATTACGGTCTGCACGATCTTCGTCTTTGAAGCGACGCGTACCAGGCTGTAACCAATAGGCACGATCTCCCCAAGAACCACCCTTGTAGACTCGCGCTTTGTTCGAGATCAAAGTGTGGCGACCAGAATCGTAGTAAGCAGACGAACGCTCATCACCATCCATATAGTCAAAAGCATCTGCTGTTTTAATATTTTCACGATCTGCCAAAGTGCTATCATCCACATCTGTATACTGCAAGCGACCTAAGCTATCTAGTTCAGGATTGCCTTCTTCATCCAACACACGCGTTTGATATTTACCACCACGGAAAGGATTCAAGTCATGATTCTCTGAATCGGATAAGGTAACACTGGTCATTGGACGATAGACATCCGCTACCCATTCGTTTACGTTTCCTGCCATATTGTATAAACCAAAGTCGTTTGGCATAAAGGAACGGACAAGAGCTGGTCCTGCAGCATTATCGTTCAAGTTGCCTGCCATACCCATGTAGTCACCATAGCCTCGTTTGAAGTTTGCCATCATGGAACCCTGATACTTATTGCGCTTTTGGTAGCGAACGGTGTTGCCATCCCAAGGATACAAACGACGATCAGAGATACGCTCATCTTGTTCGGATGCCATATTGCCTTGAAGTCCCAAAGCGGCATACTCCCATTCTGCTTCCGTCGGTAGTCGATATTTGGGTAGTAAAATACCATCCTCGAAACGCACATCGCGCTCTCCACCACTACGGAAATCCTTCATTCCTTTTCGGCGATTGACTGCACCTTCCTGCATCACGCCAGCCAAATACGCTTCGGTGTTGAAGTTGGCTTCATCCGTTTGTTCCATATTTGGATTCAGAATACCTCTTTCGATTAGCATCATTTCATTGACACGATCCGTACGCCATTGCGCATATTTCTCAGCTTGCTGCCAAGTCACACCGACCACAGGATAGTTGTCAAAAGAAGGGTGACGGAAATACGTTTCCATCATCGGCTCATTGTACGCCAATTCCTCTCGCCAAACAATCGTATCTGGCAATGCATTCAGGTACACTTCAGGGTAGGACTCACCGAATACACGGCGTAGCCAATATAAATATTCGCGATAGTCAATGTTGGAAACTTCTGTTTCGTCCATATAGAACGAATTGACCGTTACACGGCGAGGCGTGTTGTTCCAATCATTCATGACATCCTCACCGGTCAAACCCATGATGAATGTTCCCCCTTCTACAGGCACTAAGTTAGGGCCAGTCTCCTGACCTTCGTAATCGGTTACTTTTTCGAAACCGCCCCATTTTTGGTCATTGTACGCCCATCCCGTCGTGTCAGAACGTTCTTTTTTGCTACAAGAAGCGACCGTCATGAGTGCAGCCAAAGAGAATACCAACAACTTTAATAATCTCATCTGTGTAATTTTGAATTTCAGTTTAGTTGTGCGACAACGCGCTATTGCAATTACTTTCTACTAACGTCATTGATGTGCTATATCTTATGCGCTAGTCAAAATTTATTGAAGGAATAACAGCAAAATAATTGAAACAGTAATTGTCTCAATTCATTGCTTTCATCTATTCCCCCTCAATAACTGAAATGGAGATTTTCTATTGTGAAGGTGGTTCTAAAAATTGTCTTAAAGTGGGCAAATGGGCGATCTAGCGAATACAAGTCTAGCATCTGAAGTCTACTGTCTAATAGCTTTATTACCGAAAAATCTTCAAACAATCATTATACCGATTGGAGCGTCGGCGATTCTTAAAGTTGGCACTGTTCTCGAAGTTTAGAATGAGCGTAATCTCACTCGTACCGCCAGAACCACCTTGGGAAGCGGCTAAGCCTGATATCGTAAAATCATAACTATAGCCGATACGAAAAATATCATGTTCTGCACCGACCATGAAGATAAGCGCGTCCGCATTGCCGATCGCATGACGAAACCAAGTACCACCAAAAAATGCGCCGTAGCCGATATATGCCCCAGCATTCACTTGCATTTGATTGCCTTGTCGAATTAGCGTCGCATTGGGAGAAACGAAAGAACCTGTCTGTCGGCTGTTGCCTTCTTGTATTGTGAACTGTCCACCAGTTTGAAAGGCAAATCGCATAGGCAGACCACTCGAAAGATTGCCGTTGATCTTTAGGAAAGACTCATCAGGCGTATTCAAATGTTTCGCACCAAATCCAACATAGAAGTTTTTGGCGTATAACAATAAACCTGCACCTACACTACCTGAGATGGTACTCAAATTCTCACTGATTGCTTCTTCTGAACCTTGCACAACACCATCTATCGGGTCAAGCTGATCTAAGAAGACTAGTTTGTTCCAGTCCAGATTGCTTTGCATCAAGGCGGCTTCTACACCTACCTTCACGAATACATCTTTACTTACCTGCAAGCGATACCCGTAAATGCCACTAAACGAGCTATTGCGATAAACGCCTTCGCCAGCATCATCGGTTTGAATCATAATACCAATACTACTATTGATAGGGTCAAAGAACTGTCCGTAGCTAGCTGCATATGTTCTGTAGACATTGAGTGGGGCTGCCCATCGCCATTGATCGCGGTAGCTAAATGCCAGACGGGGAGCAGACGTATTGCCCGCAAAAGCAGGATTCAACTGCATAGGCATGCTGAAAAACTGACTAAAAACAGGGTCTTGTGCTTCCAGAGAAACAGTTCCTATTACAGATAGACAGCAAATAAAAATAATATAGCGTAACCAACTCATAGGAGTATGTGAATTCGTGAACAAGTGTGATTTGAACAGTAGGGGAGTGGTGTTCGAGTGTAGTGGGTAGCGTAAATAGACCAACTACTGCTCCTAAGAAAGCGGTAAGTAAGGTAAATTATTTTCTATAGGTTGCACTAATTTTATTCGCCAATTGAAAAAAATGACATAATTAAAGATGTTCGGAGTTTGGAAGCACCGAAGATTCTTGATGCAAATGACCTTTGTAGTACACGCGAGAATGAGGTGGAACACTTTTCACTAACCACACATTGCCCCCAATGATGCTCCCTTTACCGATCACCGTATTCCCTCCTAGAATAGTCGCACCAGAGTAGATAATTACATCATCCTCTATGGTGGGATGTCGCTTTACTTTTGCCAATTCTTTTTTAACACTCAACGCCCCCAATGTCACTCCCTGGTAAATTTTGACATTATTGCCTATGGTTACTGTTTCTCCAATTACAATTCCTGTAGCATGGTCAATGCAAAACCCTTGACCGATACGTGCTGCTGGATGAATATCGACACCCGTCTGACTGTGTGCATGTTCAGTTAGAATGCGTGGAATATATGGTACTTTTAGTTGACAAAACTGATGCGCTAAACGGTAAACAGCAATTGCCATGAACCCTGGATAAGTGCGGATGACTTGTTGTGCATTGCGAGCGGCTGGATCACCTTTCGATATCGCTGCTGCATCGTTAAGTAGAGTAGTACGAATGTCAGGAACAGCTTCAAAAAAGCGTTGCTCTATGTATTTTGGACTTTTTTCTAGATAGAATTTTAAATCCTCCAAAATATTGGCGAGTTGAAGTTGAACGTGCTGATAGTCTAGTTTGAGTTCTCGAAAACGTTCGTATTTCTGGTCGGCTATTTCCGGAAACAGTAACTTCAATAGTCCGTTTAAAAAACCACAGACTTCTTTAGGCGAAGGCATTGCTTTACGCTGTTGATGGGCTTGGAAAAGTTCCTCTAAAAATTGCTGTTCCATAGAGCTGGGATGGGTGAGTTTTGATTGGAATGAAAACTCCTACTCTGGATATATTGTTGCATATTAGCTGTACAGAAAGAGACAATACTATGGACTATTGGGATATTTTTAAGTCGGGTTACCAAAATTACGCTAACTATTTATGGCAAGAGTTGACGAATCCATCTTGGCACAATTATCTGTACTGGCTCATCGCTATTTCCCTCTTTTTTCTACTGTTGGAGTGGTGGAAACCGTGGCGTAAAGAGCAGGCTAAGTTTCGGAAAGACTTTTGGTTGGACTTTTTTTACATGTTTTTCAACTTCTTTCTGTTTTCCCTACTCATCTATAATGCTGCTTCTGATGTAGTCGTTACTTTTTTTAATACGACTATTCAACACATAACTGGACTGGACGTACAGGCTTCCAATCCCTTGCAGCAAGCACCACTTTGGACAGTTTTGTTAGTCGGTTTTGTAGTACGTGACTTTGTACAATGGTGGATTCATCGACTACTGCACCGCGTACCTCGACTGTGGGAGTTTCATAAAGTCCATCACTCGGTACAGGAAATGGGATTTGCGGCACATTTACGCTATCATTGGATGGAAAATGTAGTTTATCGGACATTGGAATATATTCCACTTGCACTACTGGGAATAGGTCTATACGACTTCTTTATCATTCATATTTTCACTTTGGCTGTTGGGCACTTTAACCATTCCAACCTGAGCGTTTCACCAAAAATAAAAGGTGGAGTGATCGGACTTTTTCTTGGTGTGATAATAGCAACAGGAGCTTTTGAAATCAATCTACTGACAGCACCATCACTAGTTAAGCAGCTACTGATTGTAGTCGCCAGCACGGGAGTAGGCATAGTCTTCTTTAGTCGTTTTGTCAACTACTTATTTAATAGTCCTGAAATGCATATTTGGCATCATGCTTATGAGCTGCCAGACTCGCATCCACACGGCATCAATTTTGGATTGACACTAGCCATTTGGGACTACCTGTGGGGAACAGCACATATCCCCCATTCAGGTCAGAACATTCGGCTAGGTTTTGAAGGTGTGGAAGAGTTTCCAGAAGGGTTTATTCAGCAAAATTTACATGGTGTAACTCGGTAAAGTTGCTGAATACAGAGCTGACCTTCTCTCATCTCTCGAAACGCTTATCTATCGGACTTCAACTACATCTACGTAAAACAATAAATCTGTATTAGGAGGTACTTTACCCTCAAAACCTTCTTCACCATAAGCTTGATCGGCTGGCACGAATAAAATAGCTTTTGAACCTTCTTTCAAAACACGTAGGCCATTTTCCCAACCTGTGATTACTTTACGTTCACCAACAATGATGCTGTATGTTTCTCCTGTCTGATAAGAACCGCCAAATGGCTCATCGTTTTCTGTGATGCAGTAAAAGTGGTGGATGACACGACTACCTGTTTCGATGGGTGCGCCATCGCCAGGTTCTAAAATCATATAGCGCAGACCGCTATTTGTCTGACGTATTCGAGTGAGAAGTTCTCCATCTTTATATTGTCGATTAGTTTTACGAAGTAGCTCAACAATTTCAGGTCCTTTATCAATTAAGTCTTGTTTACCGAGTGCTTTTTGCCGATCTACTTCCGCACGTTTTACCGCATGTTCAGATCTCGACATTACATCCACTAGTACAATGTCATAGTACACCATATCACTATCCTCGAATCCTCTAGGCTTGTTTTCTAATGTGTCAATTTGATAGTAAAGTGTCAAGCTATCACCAGGCGACATCATACCAAAAGCATCCATCTGAGGAGCAACATTGCGGGTAGGCGTGTAAGGAGCAGTTTTAAAGCTTTCTCCGTTGAGGGTATTTTTTTGAGTGGAGTAGACCAGTTCCTTATCGTTGCGAATATACATCCGAAACTGGATGAACTCACCAAATTTAGGGGACTCTCCCTCTTTGTCTATATGAAAAACGACTGGATAGCCTCTCGGCGATACTTGATAGTCATCTACAGGAAGTGGTTTTGGCTCTTTCTTTGGCTTAACTTCTTTTTTTTTGAAGTCTAACAGTACTACATCATAGAAAATAAACTCTTCACCTTCAAAGTTGAGTGGTCTTCGATCCAAACTATCGATAGAATAGAAAATAGTAATACTATCGCCAGGCGACATGACGCTCAATGCATCTATATGTGGTCGAGATTTTGACGCGTCCAAAGTAGGATCTGGAAGCGTGACGCTACTGAAAGGCAATGGATTACTAGGTCCATCAAAAGACTTGTATACCAATGTATCACTATTGCGAACATACAGTTTATAGTTAACTTCGTCACCAGGCTGTGGACTGTCTCCGTCTTTATCGATATGAAAGACAAAATCATAGCCATTAGGCGTGAGCTGACGACCATCTTTACTTTTACAAGCCGCTGCTGTGAGGAGGAAAAGCAGCAAGTAGAAGCTATATTGCAAAATGTTCCTGTTCATGTTTCAGTTTGTTGATAAATAATAGAGGGGGATTCCTTAATCTTGTAATTGCTCTTCGTAAAGGGGCAAAATCTCTTTGAATTGCTTCAGAGTTGCTCGCAATCCTTTAAAAGAAGCACCACCTGCAGCATTGCGATGTCCGCCACCTCGGAAGTATTTTTGTGCAATTTCTTGTACTGAAAAATCACCTTTCGAGCGCAATGAGATTTTAACGATAGCAGGCTGCTCCATAATGAAGGCTGCCATCTTGATCGGTTTAATTTTTAGGAGATAATTGACGATACCTTCCGTGTCGCCTCTAGAAATAGCAAAATGAGCGTAATCTTGTTTTGTTAAATGGATAATTCCAGTATTGTATTCTTCTAAAATTTCCATCCTGTTGTTCAAGCAGTGCCCCAGCAAGCGCAGGTGCTTTTCTTTCAAACTATTGGTGATGCGATCTTGCAATAAGTAGTCATCTACGCCTAACTCAACCAAGTCAGCAACAGTACGATACAGTTTAGGCGACGTACCAAACCGAAATGAACCAGTATCTGTCAAAATACCTGTCATAATACACTCCGCCAGTGGCACCGTAATCTTGTCGCGCTCGTCCATCATCAACAAAAAATCGTAGACTAGCTCACAGGTAGAACTCGCTGAGGTTCTGGACAACACAAAATCCGCAAACGGTTCAGGATCAAGGTGGTGATCGATCATGATGACTGTTGCATCTGATTCATTATGGATCACTTCTCCCAACTTGTCAATACGATCCAAGCTATTAAAATCTAAGCAAAACACCACATCAGCATTGCGCATCAACTCTTTAGCGCGATCTTGCTCCAAATCGTGAATAATAATGTCATCAATATTAGGCATCCAGTCCAAAAACTCTGGATATTCCGAAGGCATAAGTACGCGTACGGTATGTCCCAATTGGTTCAGGTAGTGATACATTGCCAAACTTGAACCGATCGCGTCTCCATCAGGATTGCGATGCGATACGATGACCACACTTTTGGGTAGAGAAAGAATTTTCTGTAAATCGGCTAGTTGCTCCATGCGCTAAAAAATTAGTGCGCGAATTTCTTATTTTTTGTTTAGAAACACAAACATATAACGTTTGGATAACGAATCGCTCCGAAGAGTTCCAGGAATCCAATCCAACCAAATGCTCAAATTTCTTGAAGATAACTTAGTCGTATAGAAGGTAGACTATTATATTCGCAGCTATCATACACCTAACCACTGTCCAACGAACGATTATTTATTCTTTGGCAGGTTCTTACTACAATCCAATGAGTACATTGAAAAAAGCAGTTATCGGAATAGACTTAGGCGGCACATTTACTAAAATAGGCGTAGTCGACCGCGCAGGGAATGTATTGGCACTAAAACGATTTTCTTCCCATGCTGATGAGCCATTTGAGACATTTTTAGAAGAGCTAGAGCAAGTCTACAACGGTATAGTACCGACACTTCCCAAAGGGACACAAATCATTGCTTGCGGTATCGGTGCACCTAGCACGAACTGCTTTACTGGCGAAATGGAAAATCCTTCTAATTTCAATTGGGGGGAAGTTGTACCCTTGGCGAAAGGCGTACATAATATCTGCAAAGTACCCGTCCACGTCAATAACGATGCCAATGTAGCGGCGTTGGGAGAAATGAAATTTGGCGGCGGACAAGGCATGAAACACCTAGCCGTCATTACGCTAGGTACAGGTTTAGGTAGCGGTTTCATCGTCAATGGACGCTTACATATCGGGCAAGATGGCATGGCTGGTGAAATCGGGCACACCATAGCTATACGCGACGGACGACAGTGTCGATGTGGACTGAAAGGATGTATTGAACAGTATGTATCGGTCACTGGCATTCGACGGACGGTTCAGGATTTGCTGATGGAAAAAGGACGAGACAGTTTATTGAAAGGGCAGTCGTTTGAAGAAATTACTGGTAAAGAGGTGTCCGATGCCGCTTTAGAGGACGATGCGGTGGCTCTAGAGGCTTTTGAAATTACAGGACGCATGCTCGGCGAAGCCTTAGCAGATGTGGTCGCCTATTTTAATCCCGAAGCGATCTTTTTAACAGGCGGTTTAGCAAAAGCTAGGCATTTCATCGTCGAGCCTACACGACGACACATGAAGAAAAATGTCTTTCATATCTATAAAGATCGCGCTAGAGTGATGATTTCTGAATTGGTGAATAAGGAAGGCGCAGTATTGGGTGCAGCGGCTTTGGCTTGGCAGCGATTGGAGGTGAAGTAGAAAATTGAACCAAGTTAGACTACTTATTTTTTTTCTTAAGAAAGAAAATAGGCGTAAACAGGAAAACAACAAACATAGAAAACAACAATCCGCCAATACTGCCCACGGCTAAGGAAAACCAAAATACTTCTTGCTGCCCATACACTAAAAAAGGAATAAACCCTAGGGAAGTAGAAACCACCGTCAGCAGCACAGGAACAATTTTATGATTGAATGCTTTGATATAAAGGGATAAAGAAGAGCGGTTCGGGTGTTGTTTCTGAAAATGATTGAAGTCATTGAGAATAAGAATCAATCCATTGACTACTATTCCGCTGACGAAAAGAAAAGACGTATAGCCACCTTGATCGAATGGAAAATCGAACCAATAGAAGGTCAGAAAAATACCGATGAACGATAGTGGAATAAGCAGAACGATGTTAAAGGCTTGTCGAAGCGACTCGAACAAAACCGCACAAATAGCGAAAATAAGGACAACAATCAGCAAGAAATACCAATACGGCTTTTGTTTTTCTTCCCCAAAACGCCAAGTCGACCGTTCTAAACTGTACCCAAGCGGCATCTCCTTTTTCATAATCTCCATCACTTCTTCCAAGTATAAACTACCAAAACGCGCCGAACCAGTATATTCAAACTCCACCATGCGGATGTACTGTTGGTCTTGTTTGTGAATATTGGTGCTGACTTTTTGCTTAGATAGGGTAGTAAATGTAGGAAAAGCGACAGATGTGCTATCAACGACTTGCAGTTCATGATCTAGTGTCCATAAGTTGTACTTTGCTTGGTGTTGATCCACGAAGCGCAATGCCTTACCGTCCGATAACCGAAAGTCGGGTAGCGTGTTTTGATTGAAGCGCGTCAATACAGTCGTGAGTTGTGTTGGCAGAATATTTTGCTGTGCCAGTTGTTGCTTGTCAATCGCCAAATTGTACTCGTACAAGTCCTTTTCCCACCAGTTAATATTCGCTTCCGTATCGACCGTTTGGATTCTAGGATGCTGCAACAGTTGATCGGCGAATCGCTGCGTTTGTCGGGCTAGTTGCTCTTTGTTGTAGCCTTTCATCATGACTCGAAAGCGAGGCGGACCGCCACCTGCACTATTACTAAAGCCTTTCCCAACGCCATAAATATTCCATTTCACACCACCTAAGTTGAGCGCGTACGCCGTCAGTCGATTTTTCAGTTGAAAGGGAAAATAGGTGTCAAATCCATCGTGAAAAGCAATCTGCATACTGCCGTATTGCCCATCGGACACTTGAGTCGTAAAACGTTTGATTTCTACCTTGTATTGACTTAGGTAACGTTCTAATTGCTGAAAAACAGTATTCATTTGCGCCGTGGTCGTACCTAACGGCATACTGCCTTGTATGTTTAAAATTGTTTCGTCCGCTTCTCGATAGATCGCGCCTTCATACACGTACCAAACAAACAAACGAAGTGTGCCACCCAAGGCTTTATTTATAGTTGGTTTCAGATGCTCAACATACCATTCATTGCCTAGCGTTTTGTTGTACCAGTCTTTGTCCTCAATTTGATTGGGCAATTGGAAAATAGGTAGTCCAAAGAGCAGCACCGCCAAGCTGATGACTAAAAATTTTCTTTTCAACAAAAATGATAAGACTTGCGCGTATCGACGATTGAAATGGACTTGTCGGCGGAGTTGGGCGTATTGCTTTCGTTGCTGTCGTTTTGGAGTCGGAAAAAGCTGCAATAAGGCTGGAATTAAAAATAAAGCCACCAAAAGTGATATACTCAAATTGATGCCAATGACCTTTGCAAAATCCAGCAAACTCACTTTCCATTGAGCAGGTAAAAACCAAATAATCAATAGCGCGGCAATAGTCGTCAAGGTAGATGCTAAGAGAGCTGGAAAGACCTTCAAATTGCCTTGATGTCGCAGGTGATGCATCATAATAATACTGTTGTCAATCAGGATGCCAAAGGAAACCGTGATGCCAGCCAAGGCATACAAATGCAATTCTACCTGCAATAAATCGTAGAAAATGAACGCCAAACCCAAATTAGCTAACAAACTCAACAGAACAATAAGTAGATACTGCCAACTCCGATAAACCAGCAAAACAAACAGTAAAAGAATACTCAAAGAGAGCATCGTCCGCTGCGCGATTTTAGTTAATTCTTCTTCCAAATATTCCGTCGTATCTTGCTCCAGCCGAACTTGATAACTGTTGGGTAATGCAGTGGAAAGAGCTTTTATCTGCTGTCGAATAGCTCGCGCCAACTGAATGGTATTGGTATTGGACTCAGCATAAAATAGTAGGCGAATACTGTTTTGTCCATTGATGCGGTAATAACGATAAACAGGTCGATCGGCAAGCGAAATAGAAGCAACATCACTCAAGCGAATGAGTCGTCCTGCTATATTTTTAAGGGGAAGAGTAGCCAAATTGGACGGATCAAAAGTCGCTGTGGCAGGTGTCAAACGAAGTGGTAACTGTTGCGTGCCAATAGTCGCGCTGCCCAGTCCTTCTTGCTGAAGGTATTGGCGTACTTTCTCTTGCAAAAAAGAGCGAGACAGTCCCAAACTAGCCAACTGTGCTTCGTCAAAAATGATGCGCCACTCTTGTTCATTACCTCCTCGAATGTCGATGGATTGTAAACCGTTGGTCAGTGCCAGATTGGGACTTAGTACCTCATTCGCATACTGATAGAGTTGAGAGGTTTCTGCTGTGCCGCTCAGCGAGTAAGTCAATAATGGGCGAGCTTGCTCTTCCTGTTCTGGATTGTAGACTTGAATAGTCGGAAAAGCGACACCTTCTGGCAGACGCGGATAGAGTTGTCGAATTTTAGACGCAATTTCAAAACGCACAAAATCCAAGTCAGCGCGCTCGTCTATTTTCAAGCGAATAGAACCGTCTCCATTGCCTGCAACAGAATAAATTTCTTCAATACCTTGCACTAGATTGAACGCTCCTTCCAGTGGCGTAATCACTTCTTGCTCCAAGGTAGTCGGCGAAGCATTCGACCAAGCCAACTGCACCTGCAAATAAGGCGAGCGATCCGTCGGCTGCCACTGCACAGACAGACGCGGCAAGAGCGCGAAACCGATAGCACTTAGCGCAGCAAAAATGATTAAAATGCGAAATGGAGAATGGGTCATTATCTGTTTATTCAATCACTAAAATTACGTACATTTGTCATAATCTGCAACCGCTTTGCTAAAGTTGCGTCTAGCCAAGTGCGTGTGGTAACTTTGGTAAAGCTAAAACCAACTAACATGAAAAAAGCACTCCTCCTATCAATCTGCGTCCTTCTCTTCGCCTGTCAAGATAAAAATATGGACGAACAAGAAATAGCCCAAGCCAACATCAAAACAAGCAATATCGAAAATCCGCCCATCGAAATACAAACGACGCCAGTACAAGTCGGTCAGTTTCCGCTGCGCATCCTAACTAATGGGACAGTACAAGCACAACAAAAAGTAGAACTGAAACTAGAAACCAGCGGGAAAATCGTTCAATTACCGATTCAAGTGGGCAATCGGGTGAAAAAAGGACAACTCATCGTGCAACTCGACGATCAAGCCCAACAATTGCAACTCACACAAGCCAATATCCAACTCGAAGAAACCAATGTCAACAAAGCCGACCTGCTCATCGCCAATGGAGGAGAAGCGTTTCAAGATACATCCGTGACAGCTGAAAAACTGAAATTGGTCAATACACTTTCTGGCTACGACAAAGCACAGCACAACATCCGACAAGCCAAATACGAACTCCAACAAACAAAGCTATTCGCGCCTTTCGCTGGCATCGTCGCCGATGTAAAAGTGAAACAATACCAACAAGCCAATGCTGGCGAAACAGTGTGTACGTTGTTGAATCCGTCCAGCTTTGAAGTGAAGTTTACCCTTTTAGAAGAGCAAGCGCTAGCGATTAAAAAAGGGCAAACCGTCAAAATAGAACCATTATCCAGTCAAAACACACTCACAGGACGCATCGCTGCCATCAATCCAATCGTGAGCGAACAAGGTCTTGTAACAATATATGCACGACTGCTTTTGACGCGTGTTTCGCTTTTTGAAGGTATGAATGTCAAGGTCATTATTGAAGAGCGCGTTCCGAATCAACTCATTATTCCAAAAAGTGCGGTGGTGTTGCGTTCCGAAAAGCCAGTCGTTTTTACGTACTCAGCAGAAGAACAACTCGCCAAATGGAACTATGTGACTGTCGCGCACGAGAATGATAGTTTGGTCGCCATTTCAGAAGGTTTGGAGCAGGAAATGCTAGTCATTTATGAGGGGAATTTGAATTTGGATCATGATGCGCGGGTGGTGGTGAAAAACGACATCGAATAATCATTTTATTAAAAAAATGCTCATGTGTTTTAAATTAAAATCTGTCCTCTTTTCTTCGATCGTTTTACTGTTCCTCTCTTGTAGCGAAGCAACAGAAACCGTCTTTCCCGACATAGAAACGACGATAGACATTAACCCAACTAAATCCTCCTTGTCTGCCTTCTCCGATGCTTGGTCAGCAGTCGACTATCTACCATTGGATGCTACAAATCCGTTAATAGGAACGATCAAAGGGATCATATCGACCGAAGAGTATTATGTTGTTAAGTCTGTGAATCCTACTGCTGTTTTTTTATTCGATAAAACAGGAAAGTTTATTCGACAAATTGGAGAGGAAGGAATAGCACCAGAACAGTATGAAGGAATTAGAGCAGTTTGCTTTGATGAAGCAAGGGAAAGGGTTACTCTCTTAGATCGCAATGCGATGAAGTTATTGCATTATGACATTCAAAGTAAATACATAAGTAGTCAAGCAATTGGTTTCTATGCTAATAGCTTTGCTATGCAAAAAGCAAATTACTTCCTATATGTAGGTGCTGAAATGAGCGATAGTAGCAGCAGTAGAGTGTTAGTAGTCGATCAAGAAAGTGGAACTTTAGTCAATGAATTTCTCCCCATTGACCCAATACAAGCTCGATACCTCAACTTTTTTGACCGCAACAACTTTACGAGTTTCGGCGACAGCCTTCGCTTTTTTTATGGCTTCAATGATACCATCTATCATTTGGAAGCAGACGATATACAAGCGCGTTATGTGATCGATTTCGGAAAATATAACTTACCGCCTTCCATTTTTGAGCGTTCCTACGCCTCTGCTTATGATTTTATGACCTACATCCGCGAAGCAGATTACGCCTTCCGAATCATTGGCTATCAAGAGAATGAAAACTACTGTCTGTTTGCTTTTGAATTTAGAGAAGAGTTTGTTTGGTGTATCTATGATAAAGCAGATAAAACTGTCCGATTGTTTGATGAATTAGAAGATAATCTGGTATTGAACGGCTTCCAGTTAGACGATCTATTCGCTGCTTTACCATATGCTTTGACTGCCGATAACAAAACGATTTCTGTAGTCGAAGCAGAAGTATTAAAAGCCTATTTTAAGGAGACGAATCAAGCTGAATTGGGGGAAGAACTAACAGCTTCTAATAATCCTATTTTGCTCATTGGAACGTTAAAATAGAAACCTTACTCCACCAACGCCTTCCCACGCACAAAATCATACAAACACAACTGCCGCAACTGATAGTACTTGAATCCTAGGTTTCTGTAGTCGCTGAATGACAAATTGATTTTCTCGAATGCAGGATTTAACCCGTGAGGTATAAGTATTGGTGAGCATAAAAGACTAGTACATTGCAACGAAAGTCTTTTTTAATTCGTAACGACCAAACTTGTCTGGTGCGTTCAACCTGCCAAACAAGTTTGGCGGTTACGAGTACGACATAAAATTAACAGAAACTTAGGTTACACTTGACTAGCTAAATTGCGATAGCTACTTTTCTTGAATGGGATTGTGGAGTCGAATTTCAGGAATAGATTCAAAATCTTTCAAATTTCGAGTATTAAGTTCTAGATCGTAAATAAGGGCAGTAGCCGCGATCAAAGCGTCGCCGAGTTTTAGGTTTTCATTATCCACGAGTGAGCGTAGATAACTGTATTCAGGGTAAGCTGAATAA
>CAYLPW010000017.1:28469-36572 GCA_964385665.1 uncultured Saprospiraceae bacterium | reverse complement strand
TTATCAACTCATCATTTCCTATACCTCCTTTGCCCCAGATACCTCAATCATAAGCGTTCAAGCCAATCAAAAAATCAATAAGGAAACCCTACTCTACCCTGAAAGTACCGTCCTCGACCAAGTCGTAGTCAGAGCAGAAGTGTCCCGCTCTTCCGATTTGGGCATCAACCTTAAAAAACAGAATGCTATCAATAGCTTAGATGGCGTTTCCATTGATTTCATTAAGCGAACGGGCGACAATGATGTGGCAGGCGCGTTAACTCGAATTACTGGCGTGTCCGTCGAAAGTGGCAAATACGTCACCGTTCGCGGATTGGGAGATCGGTACAGCAAAGTACTCCTGAATGGCGGCGAAATTCCAGCATTAGACCCAGATAAAAACGCCGCTCAACTAGATATTTTTCCATCCAATTTGATGGAGAACGTCATTGTGTATAAAAACTTCACGCCCGATTTGCCTGGCAGTTTTACAGGTGGTTTGGTGGACATTAGCACACAGACACATCCCACCGATTTTCAACTCAACTTTTCTGCGTCCGTTACCTTCAATCCAACCGCCAACCTGCGCGACGATTTTTTGACCTACGAAGGAGGCGATTTAGATGATTTAGGTTTCGATGACGGCAGCCGTGCGATTCCAGATTTAGTGCGTGAATACGATGATGGCTTTGTGGTCGGAAAAGACACCTTTTTTCAAGTGCCTAACATTGGACGAGCGACGACCGACAGCCTTGGCGCGGTGCTTGCCGATGATGTGGCGCGTTCCTTTCCAGCCTTTCAAACCCAACGCAACAAGATGTCAGGTTTGAACCAAACGTACCAATTGAGCCTCGGCAATGAAGTTGATTTTCTAGGCAAACCATTAGGCTTTATTGTCGGTGCATCGTATCGAAAAGGCTTTACGTTTTATGAAGATTTACGCTTGGGACGCTCTCAAATTGATGGACCTGGACAAGTCATGACGACACGCAGCATCGAAGGCGTACTGACGGATGAAGAAGTGCTTTGGGGCGCGATTGCAGGGCTGTCGTACAAACCTGCGCCCAATCACAAATTTGGTTTCACGTATATGCGCAACCAAAGCGGCATCAACCAAACGAGAAATCAAGCAGGCACGGATGAATTCGATTTAGGGACTACGACAGATTCTTTGATTGATGTGACGGCTTCTTTTGTCGAACGTTCGCTAGATGCGTTTCAATTGCGTGGTCAAAATGTATTTGGTAAAGTAGAAATGGATTGGATTGGAAGTGTGACGTATTCTTCCGATCAGCAGCCCGATTTTCGGGTGACGCAATACGCTTCGCGCCTGACGACTGAACTGCGATTGGATGAAAACGATATTCCAGTCATCGACGAAACAGGAATGCCCATTTTTGATACACTACGAGTCTTCGATTTTCAGCCTTCCGTCAATCAAAATCCGCAACGCTACTACCGCGACTTGCAAGAAACCAATCAAGACCTCAAGCTCAATCTAAAAGTGCCGTTTACCATTTGGGGCGGCAGAACAGCGACTTTCAAATTTGGAGGTGCATATACCTCCAAAGAGCGCGATTTTGAAGAAAAACAATACAACATCGCCGTCGATCAAGGGCAGTTCAACAGCCGCGATTTTGTTTTCCGAAACACTGGCGATTTAGGCTTAGCTTTTGCCCCTGAAAACTTTGGTATTCGAGAAACACAGCCACTCGGCAACCGAACGCAATACAACTTTCTACTTTCCTACTTTGAAGCCAGTAATTCACTGAACACCTACAACGCCGAACAAACGATTTGGGCAGGCTACGGGATGTTTGAAGTGCCACTTTCGGAGCGATTGAAGTGGATTGTCGGCGCACGCTATGAGACCACCGACATTTATCTACGCACCGCACCACGACCCGATGGCGTTTTTGAAGAAGGCAGTTTGGAAGAACAGGATATTCTTCCGTCGAGTGTTTTTATTTTGAAATTGACACCTAAAATGAACTTGCGCGCCAGTTATGCTCGTACGCTGGCGCGTCCAAGTTTCCGTGAATTTGCGCCCTACACGAATTTCGCTTTCATCGGCGATTTTACCTTCACCGGAAACCCAAATCTACAACGCACCCTCATCGACAACGTTGATTTACGCTACGAATGGTTTCCCTCTAGCGGCGAACTCATTTCCGTCAGCGGCTTTTACAAATACCTCGATCAGCCTATCGAAAAAGGCTTTGGACGCTTTAGCCAAACCGACCAGGATGATGTTTTTATTTACAATGTAGCAGAAGGAGAAGCGTATGGCATCGAGTTTGAAATCAAGAAGAATTTGGGCTTCATCGCCGAGCCGTTGCGCCCGTTTCAAATCTCCAGCAATCTAGCCTTCATCGAGTCCAGCGTGCAATTGGATTCGTTCACCCTCAATGTCGCCGAACGCTTCACAGGCAGCACGACACGCCCGCTTTTTGGTCAACCGAACTATATTTTCAATGTCGAATTGGCGTACATCGACAACTTAAAATCGGGTATTCAAGCCAGCATTAGTTACAATGTAAGTGGTGAAAAACTAATCCTCGTCGGCGGTAGCAATTTCAATGTGTTTGAGCAACCACGCCCACTATTAAATGCCTCCATCCGAAAAACTATCGGCGAGCATTTTGCTGTCCGCTTGCGTGCCAGAAACTTACTGAAT
The DNA here is from genome assembly GCA_964385665.1 of uncultured Saprospiraceae bacterium. Taxonomy (GTDB): domain Bacteria; phylum Bacteroidota; class Bacteroidia; order Chitinophagales; family Saprospiraceae; genus JAAUTG01. The sequence goes on along the minus strand of CAYLPW010000017.1, from coordinate 33,916 downwards.
CCAGCGTTCGCGCAGTTCTACCGCTTGCCCGAGGATGCCAGCGACGACTTTGAAGAACGCTCTTTTTTGTTCAATGAATACTTTGTAGGGCAGTCGTATTCTATCGGAATATCTTACTCCCTTTGAGAGTTTCGAGAGGAGGGAGAGTTTGGAGAGTTTCGAGAGGAGGGAGAGTTTCGAGAGGAGTGCCAATTACACCAATTAACCCAATTCCAACAAAAATATTTATCAATAAAAATCAAAATAGATGAAACAGATGAAGATGTACACATTAATTCTTAGCTTATTATTCACCATTTCTTTATCCGCGCAGACGTTGCGAGAAGGCTTTACTCAAATCTTAGAAGAAAATGCAGATGCGATTTACGGCTCTGATTTTGGACTTCGCTTTGGTGGCGTGAGCACTGCTTTTTTGTCGCAACCCAGTGGCGTTATCACCGTGACTTCAGGTTTAGCAACGCCAGCGATTGATTTGACGTCTAGTCAGCAATTGGGCGCGTCGGATATTTCTCAGTTCGTTTTGACACTGCTTGCTTTCAAAATGGAAGAAGAAGGCTTGATTAACTTATCGAATACTGTTGGGAGTGTCGTTGATGTCAGTGGATTGACCAATATTTCGGGTGATGTGACGATTGAGCAACTATTAAAACACGAAAGCGGCTTTGCTAACTTCGCGGACGCTGACAACTACAAAAGTGAAGTCCTTTTTGATGTAACGCGCAACTTTACACCAGCAGAAATTACTAGCCAATTCGTAGGTACAGCCAGCACAGCAGGAACATTCAACTACTCCAACACCAACTTTCTAGTCTTAGGCTTAGCATTGGAAGCGGCAAACGGCGAAGAAGATTTGCAGACCTCTTTGGAACGCTTAGTGTTAGAGCCAGCAGGGATCGAAAACATCAATTTCTACGACGCTAATGTAGGCGACCCAGCAGACAACTTCGCGCCGCTATTCGACGATGCTTTTGGAACAGGTATCGCTCAGCAATTGACACCCAACACGTCCGTTTTTACAGCAGCGAGCTTTGCAGGGAATGTATTGGCGACACCTCGACAGCTACTTTTACTCATAGATGCAGTGGCGCAAGGTATGATTTTGAACGAAGCTCAACTAGGACGAATGCTGACGTTCACTGCGGTTGATGGTCGTGCAAGCAGCCAGTATGGTTTAGGTGTTGAGCAGTTTGAGTTAGATATTAATGGCGAGACGAAAACCTTCATCGGTCATGCAGGTGATGTCAATTATGTGTCGCTATTGGTATACAGCGTGGAGGACAACATTGGTGTTTCGATGATGAGCAACAATGCATTTACGACGATTGAGGATTTGGTCGGAGCGGCTGAATTGTATTTTGAGACCTATGAGGAATTGCGCACGACGAGTACAGAACGAGTAGTAGAAAAAGAATCCGTTTTCAAGGTCTATCCGAATCCAACGACTGATTTTCTATTCGTGAATTACGAGGTAAAGACATCTACTCGTCTCCAATGGCGAATTGTTGACTTGCAAGGTCGGGTAGTGCTTGAGCAGCAATTGGAGCAATTGGCAGGTCATCATCAATTAGAAATACCCTTAAGCGGACTTCCAAAAGGAATGTATAGTGTCGTGCTAACGACGGAACAGTACTCAAAAAGTCAGCTATTTTTGCTTGACTAGGATTAATAGCGAAAGGAAGAGAAATAGGGAGTGTTTCAGGAGAGATACTCCCTATTTTATGTGTATTTAATTTAGTGGAAGGAAATAATTTCTCATCCACATCTATCTTGGAGAGAGGGTGTCGTAGATTTGTATGTTATTGGGGAATGTTGATTTATTGGTATAGCTAATTTTTTGGCTGACTGTTTGATGAACCTGTTGAATAAATTCAGCAGCAGCTAGAAAGTTCTTACGCAAAAAGCAAACCATACAACAGCAAACGCCCCTTCGCTGTTAAAGAGAGCATACGTCAATTCAAACGCAAAATGAAAAAATTCCTCCTTCGCTTCCTTCTCGTTATTGGTATCTTTTTAGCTGTCCTTTTTGGTGGTCTAGCCATTGTATTGAGTTTCTTTGAAGATAAAATCACTCAGAAAGTTGTCGAAAGTGTGAATGCTAATCTAACTTCCGAATTACGTATTGAAGAAGTCGATCTGACCTTGTTCCGCTCTTTCCCAAATGCCTCCATCAATCTGCGACAAACCATTTTGGAAGATACCAATGGCGATGCGCTGCTAGAAGCGGAGAATGTTGGCTTTCAATTCAAATTATTAAGTCTGTTTGGAAAAAGCGTCAAAATCACAACTGTTTTGATTGAGAACGGGGCGTTAGTCGTTCGCTACGATCAAAATGGGAAGGCGAACTATGAGGTTTGGAAAAGCGAAGAAGGAACGGGTGAAGCAAATGAAGCGGAAGAAAGTAGCGATTTAGCCATCAGTCTACAAGAAGCCATTTTAAAAAATATCGAATTCATCTATGAAGATGAGCAGAGCGACCAGTATGCTTACATTGTCCTAGAAGAAGCTGACTTTACAGGTGAATTTAGTGCGGAACAGTTTGAATTGATTAGCAACGCCAACTTTCAAACGCGCTTTGTCGAGTATGGCGCAGATCGCTTTTTATCGGATCGAAATGTCTACTACAATGCGGATATTCTAGTCAATTTAGCAGAAGGATTGTACGAACTGAAAGAAGTGCAAGTTGGTGTGGAGAGCAATGCTTTTGATTTGAGTGGACGAGTCGCAATGACGGACGACTTTACCGATTTCAATGTATTAATCAAAAACGAAGAAGGCGATTTAGGCGGCGTTTTGCAATTGCTGCCAGCGAGTTATGCTGCGTATTTACAAGACTTCAAAAGCAAAGGGCAGTACTATTTTGATGCTTTGGTGGATGGTCGATTGAGCAAAACAGAAAATCCGACCGTCGAAGTTAAATTTGGGCTGGAAGAGGGTCGAATTAGCAGTCCACGATTGCAAGATGATTTTCGAGATGTCTCTTTTGATGCTATTTTTTCCAACGGCGACCGACAGCGCAATAGCACCGCACGCTTTGAAATGCCACGTATGAAAGGCTATTTTAATAATGAATTGGTCGAGCTAAAACTAAATGCTTACAATTTTGATGATCCCAGTATCGACTTTGCATTGAATGGAACGCTGCCACTAAATGCTGTCTACGGACTTTTTGGACGAGAAAACATAACAGGCGGAAGCGGCGAAGTAGAAGTAAAAGATCTAGAAGTGCGTGGCAAGCTAAGTGATATGCAACAATCCAGCCGCATTGATCGCGTCGACGCCAGCGGACTGCTCCAATTTGATGACGCCCGACTCGACTTTATTGAGGATCGCGTCACCATTGATCGAGGTGATATTTTGCTGCAAGGCAACAGTATTGTGATGAAAGAAATCAAGATAGAAGGGGCAGGAAGCGAGATTTATTTGGATGGTTCTTGCTACAATTTGATCCCAGTTCTGTTTGCTGATTCTTTGAATACCAAACGTGCCGAACTAGAGTTTGAAGCCAACTTACGTGCGCCAGAAATGGACTTGGATCGCCTAATTGCTCTAACGACCACTTCTGTCGAAGAGGAAGACGTAACCGAAGCAGTCTACGACTCCATACAAGTCGCAGGCGCACAACAACGCGAGCAATTTACACAATTTTTGAAAGGCTCTTTCAACGCCAATATAGAAGAATTTAACTACGAAAAAATAGACGGACGCGACTTTGTGGGGCGTTTGCAATTTGATAATAACGAACTCTCTATCTTCGGAAATACCAAAGCCATGGAAGGCAGTTTTGACCTATCTGGCACGATGTATTTTGAAGAACAGCCGCGCTTGAAAGCCAAACTAATCGCCAAAAATATAGACGCGAATGACTTCTTTGAAGAGACAGATAACTTTGGACAAGACATCCTGACCGACCAGAATATCGAAGGCACGATGAATAGCAACATGGTCATCTATGCCTTTTGGGATGAACAGATGAATTTTGACTATGAGCGACTGCGCGTGCTGGCAGGTATTGGTATAGAAGAAGGGGAACTAGTTGACTTTGAGTTATTTAAGTCCTTTTCTAGTTTTGTGAAAGTCAAAGATTTGGAGCGTGTTCGGTTTCAAGACATGCAGAATTGGTTAGAGATTAGCAACCAACGTATCTATCTACCTGTCATGTTTATCCAAAGCAATGCCCTCAATCTGACACTCAACGGCGAGTACACGTTTGATTATAAATACGACTTTAATATCCGGGTCAACGCTGGACAAGTCGCCGCCAATCGCTTCAAACGTCACAACCCAAATCTGATTCCATTACCTGCCAAACGAAAAGGCTTTTTCAATCTCTACTACAAAGTCTACGGACAGGACGACGACTTCGAGTACGAAATGGCAAACAAGGAAGTCAAGCGCGATTTTGAGCGCAGCGAACGCCGCAAAAATCAAATTCGCGAAAGCTTGCTGAATGAATTTCAGAACATTGTTTTGGTTCGTGAACCCAAAGATTGGGAGGACGATGTGCAGTACGACAATGCAACGCCAGAAGAACTGGAGTTTTTGTTTGAGGAAGGCTTGCAGGGGGGGAATGGAGGTAAATAAAATTTGTTTTTAAAACAAAATCAGTCCATCATGTCACGCGGTGAATTATCCAGCTTAAAGATCGATGTGTCAATCGTATTGTTGAAATAATGAGTGACATTCACCGCATGACTACACCACTCACTAGATAGCTGAAACTTCAAGAGTCTAGTTGAAGCACAGAACAATCCACCGCTTTTAAGATTATAGAAGAAAACAACCGAATGAGACACTTCTTACTACTTTCCACCTTCCTCTGCTACACCACTTTACTCCTCGCGCAATCCGATCTGCTACTAGATGTTAATCAAACACGCATTCAAAAACAGAAAACAGCGATGGGCATCCTCGGCACTTGGGCAATTGGTAATATTGCTGTCGGTGGTATCTTATCCACACGGCAAGAAGGCGAAGCCAAATACTTCAACCAAATGAACGCTGGCTGGAACGTCATCAATCTAGCCATCGCAGGTTTTGGGTACTACGGTGCGCTCAAAGCCGATCCAGCCGCTTTTGACCTTTACGAAAGCCTACAAGAACAACACAAGCTACAGAAAGTATTGCTGTTCAATGCTGGACTAGACATCGGCTATATGATGGGTGGCGCGTACCTCATCGAACGATCCAAAAATACCACAGACCGACCAGAACGGCTGAGTGGATTTGGAAAAGCTATTGTTTTGCAAGGCGCATTTCTCTTTACGTTCGACTTGATTACCTACTTTGTTTTAGCAAGTGATAACGAAATGATTCGACCGCTATTGAGTAGCGATGGAGTAGGAGTAATGCTGCGATTTTAGACCTTGTCACCCGTTGAATAAGCCAGCTCGATGTGCTGCACGAAGGTCGCCACGGTACACAGACTTGACATTCAGCGGGTGACTGGC
>CAYLPW010000017.1:24451-28369 GCA_964385665.1 uncultured Saprospiraceae bacterium | reverse complement strand
GTGCTGCACGAAGGTCGCCACGGTACACAGACTTGACATTCAGCGGGTGACTGGCTATAATCTAAACGGGTGACTAGCTATAATCGAAGCAGGTAACTTACCATGATCTATCTATACTTCAACAAATATTGAATAAGATAATCATGGACGTTTCATAGGTCTAATACACCTTTTTCCTATCTTGCTTCAACTTAACGTACGGGTCAACCGTTTTGGCAAGACAAAAAATAGGAAGTACAGCGCATGTTGGTGTTTGGTATCGTTGTTTTTTTAATCCTTTCCGCTCTTTTTTCAGGAACAGAAATTGCGTTCGTCTCTGCAAGCAAGTTGCAAGTGGAGTTAAAGAAGAGCAAAGGCGGTCGCCGTGGTCGCATCTTTGCGCACTTTTTTGACAATCCGAGCCGCTTTTTAAGTACCATGTTGGTCGGCAACAATATTGCGCTCGTTTTCTTCACGGCACTCGCTACGGAGTGGTTGGAACAATTGCTCCCTATTCAAGAAGAAATCAGAAAACTCTTTTCGTACACCATCATCACAACCGTCTTCATTCTCATTTTAGGTGAATTTCTCCCCAAAACCTTCTTCCGCCTTTTCCCTAATTCTGTACTCTATAGCTTGACCTATCCACTGCGTGTCATGGAAGTTATTTTAATTCCCATTGCTTGGGTCATGGTCAGCCTTTCCAATCGCATTATTAAACTGTTTGTCAGGACAGATAGCGAACCTGTCCAGCAGATGTTTACACGCACGGATCTAGAAAATTTTATCAAAAGAAGTTCCACAGGAGACGAGGAAGACGATATAGATACCGAACTCTTTGAGAAGGCACTGCACTTGCGCGACATCAAACTGAAAGAATGCACCGTACCACGGAATGAAATCCAATACATTGACGTAAGTGCTACTATTGACGAATTGGCAACCAAAATAGAGGAAACGAAATTGTCCCGTATTCTGGTCATTCAAGATAATGATATAGATGATGTGTTAGGCTACGTGCATCATCAAAAACTACTCACCGAACCGCGTTCCATTCGTGCCATTACGACCGAAATGCCCATTGTGCCTGAAACCATGTCCGCACAGTTACTCATGAACCAATTTATCAAACGTCGTTTAAGTTTAGCCTGTGTGGTCGACGAATATGGTGGTACAGCAGGCATTGTCGCGCTGGAAGATATTTTGGAAGAATTGTTTGGAGAGATTGAAGACGAACACGACCAAACGGATGAGTACTTAGAAGAGCAGATTAGCGACAACGAATTCCTGCTGTCGGGGCGTTTAGAAGTGGATTACCTCAATGAAAAATACGAACAACTCGACTTTCCTGATGGTGACTACCATACCTTGTCGGGCTACATCGTGATGACGAAAGAAATGATTCCCGAAGAAGGCGAGGAGTTTCGATTGGAAAACTATCATTTCTCATTAGAAAATGTCAGCAGCACAAAGATTGAAACGGTGCGCGTGAAGGTGTTGGAGAAGGAGGAGTAAATTGGCTATTGGCTATTGGCTGCCAAATCGCTGAACCCCAGCATTGCACATTGCACATTGCACACATAATTCAACAATATGCTTCGCATTGCTTACTCCCCCATCTACAAATACGAGTTACCCGAAGGACATCGCTTCCCAATGATGAAATATGAACTCATTCCTGAACAACTCCTATACGAAGGCAGCATCACCGAAGACCAATTTTTTCATCCAGATCCATTAGACGAGGCGACTATTCTAGCAACCCACGATGCTGAGTATTGGAACAAGCTAAAAACACTCCAACTGACGCGCAAAGAAATTCGAGCCATCGGTTTTCCATTGTCCGACAATTTAGTGCAGCGCGGTCGACACATCGCACAAGGCACCATCGACTGCACCAAATTTGCGATGCAGCACGGCGTAGCGATGAATGTAGCAGGGGGTACACACCATTCCTTTACGGATAGAGGCGAAGGTTTTTGTTTGCTGAATGACATTGCCATTGCTGCCAACTATTTATTGAATCATGGACTAGCCAAACGCATATTAGTCGTTGATCTAGACGTGCATCAAGGAAACGGCACGGCTCAAATTTTTAGAGACGAACCACGCGTTTTTACCTTCAGCATGCACGGGCAAAACAACTATCCACTCCGCAAAGAGCAGTCAGATTTAGACATTGGACTACCCGACAAGACAGGGGATGAAGTGTATTTAAAACAGCTAAGAAATACCCTTCCTAAACTCATTGATCTTCAACAACCAGATTTTGTTTTCTACCTATCTGGCGTAGATGTGTTAGCGACTGATAAGCTAGGACGACTTTCCCTATCTATGCAAGGCTGCAAACTCCGCGATGAGTATGTGTTAAAGACTTGCCGCGAACAGCAGATTCCAGTCGCTATCAGTATGGGTGGAGGCTACTCCGAGCGCATTGCAGATATTGTGGATGCACACGCCAATACCTTCCGAGTGGCGCAGGATTTGTATTTTTAGTCAGTTGGGAAAGGTAGATCTTCAAAAACTTCCGCAAGTGGCTATTTTTTCATAAACTTGTAGCTGGACTAACTACGCCACTTTCATGGGTTTTCTGGATCGATTATTTCCAAAATCAGTACCTACTGACAACGAACCCGACATTCGTTTCGGACGGTATAGCGATTCCTATAAAGAAGAAGACAACTACGAAGCTTGGCACGCTGCGGTGGATGCGTTTACGGAAGAAGCATTTCTAGAGTCCTTCGAGCGATTTTTCAAATACTTACGTGATGAGGAAGAAGACAATGTGTATTGGACGCGTGAAAATGGAGTGCTAAAATTTGAACTCTTTCAAGGCTCTAAACGCATATTCGGCATGGCGGATGAACGACAACTGGCAGCAGAAGCTAAAATTGCCTATGCAGTTGACTTTGATGTGCCATTCTCACGCCGTCTGTTAGAGAAGAATTTTGACCTTAAATACAGCCGATTTGCGCTGGATGAGCAGCAAAATTTATGCATTGTTTTTGATACGTCTGCGTTGGATGGATCACCGTACAAACTATATCGTGCCCTCAAAGAACTGGCCGTCAATGCTGACAAACAAGATGATCTTCTCTTAGATGAATTTAAGCACGCTCTCGTATCGGTAGAGGACAAGCACATTCAGTCGCTATCCGAAGAAGAGAAAGAAGTCAAGTATGCTTTCATACTCCAAAAAATAAAAGAGGTATTAGCCGCTATTGAGAATAGTCGGTTGTCGCCCACCACCTATCCCGGAGCTATTTCGTATCAACTATTAAGTCTGACCTACAGCTTGGACTATCTCATCAAACCCGAAGGATATATGATGGAAGCCTTAGAGCGCATTCATCGCCGATACTTCGAAAAAAATAAGCTCAACAACAGCGAGAAGAACGAGCAGATGCAAGCGGAGTTGGTCAAGTTATTGGAGCGTCCAAAATCTGCTTTCTTTAAAGAATTTTACCTCACCAAAGCTACATTTGGCATCACGAGTCCCGAAAACCATGCGCGTGTGGCTGATTTTATCCAAATGGAATTACACAATATGGACTGGTACTATGACAATCAGCATTTTTTGGTGGCAAAAGCCATTCCCGATTATATAGTTGGCTACTGCATGTTCAACTATGCACTGCCCAAACCAGATCGTGACCTGTTTCGATTATATTATCGTATCATAGAAGGCAAGTTTTTTGAAGTACTAGGATTTGGAGCGCCGTTGTACAATACAAACACCCAACAGTTTGACAAAAAAGGCATCCGTCGAGCGATAGAAGAGATCCGATGGACGCATCAAAAAAAATATCCTCATTTTCGACCTATCGTCCAGCAGTTAAATTATCAGGATTTGACTTCCTTTGTGAAATCTTACTTAGAAATGGTGCGCGAACTAGATTTGTCAAAACAGTTGAACTAGAGAGAGTGAGAGAGTGAGAG
>CAYLPW010000017.1:21633-24351 GCA_964385665.1 uncultured Saprospiraceae bacterium | reverse complement strand
AACAAAAAAAGTGCGTACACATACAAACCTCATTTGACCGATTATTCCAATTCAAACAGTTCCCCCAATATTTCCTAACAAAAGCAACTCAAGCAATGATCGTCAAAGTGTGTGGGCTTCGAGAGGAGCAAAATATTCGACAATTACAAGAATCAGCTGTCGATTGGATGGGCTTCATTTTTTACGCCGATTCCCCTCGTGATGTCAGTAAGGTAAATGGACTTAAATCGCTTTTAGCGGAAAGCAATTGGCAGTCCGATGTCAAAAAAGTAGGTGTTTTCGTCGATACACAAATTCGAGATTTGCTACATTACGTACATGACTATCAGCTAGATTTTGTTCAACTACACGGAAACGAAAGTCCTGAATATTGTCAGGAGCTAAATACCCTTTGGCGCATCAGTAGTATGCGAAAAGCACAAGTTATCAAAGCATTTTCCATTGCTGACAAAGAGGACTTAGTAGAGGTGTCTAAGTACGAGAAGCATTGTTCTTACTTCGTATTTGACACAAAAGGGGAAGCACCTGGCGGCAACGGCACAACCTTCGATTGGTCTATCTTATCTAACTATCAAGGGATTACTCCTTTTCTCCTAAGTGGTGGTATCGGTGAAGACGATGCAGAGCGTATTCGTCAGCTGGAATTGCCACAACTGCATGGTGTAGATATTAACAGCCGATTCGAGAAAAAGCCTGGATTCAAGGATGTACCCAAAATACGCCGATTCGTCAGAGTATTAAACGCATAATAGACTCCGTCCGCACGCTACTTAAGTACCCATGCCTTGCATGATAAATTCTCAGAGACTTATCATGTGTATATTTTACTTAACGACTTAAACTGTAAGGCTATGCAAAAAGTATTAACACTACTATTTTTTGCACTTTCATTCGCTAGTGCGCAAGCTCAACTCACGCTATTCGATGCCGATTTTAGTGGAGACGGTAATCGTTCAGGAGGTGGAAGTGGCGTTGCGAATGGTAGTTGGACCGCTAGAGGAATAAATGGCTGTACTGACGATGGTGAAGAGTTCTTTGGTACGAATAATGGTAGCTTTGTAATCAATAACTTCGATGGTACAGGTTGCTCACCAAACGGACTGCAAGGAGGGGCAAATGACAGCGAAGTACGAGTTACCGTGGATATCCGTAACTACGTCAATGTCAGCGTATTTATAGAATTGAGCGGACAAGCTAGTGGCGGTGGTTCTTTTGAGGGACCTCCATTCGTTTGTCCAGACCTTCCCTCAGAATGTCATGATCGGTTATTTGTGCGGGTGCAGTCTACTGGTGAAGGGGAAAATTCGTTTAGTAGAAACTATTCTCTAAATGGGCGAAGAAGTTTTAATTTCATATATGATGAAGCGGCTGGAATATGTGGGAATCAGTTGATCGTCAGTGTTTTTGGAGGAACACAGGCTGCAAGCGAAACTATTTCCATTAATCGGATCGCCGTCTTTGGCGAGAGAGGTAGCGTACCCACCGCCCAAAATCGCTCATTGGAACTTTGTGAAGGAGAAAACGCTGTACTACGCCTTGCAAATGTGAGTAGCAGCGCAGAAATAGAGTGGTTAGATGGAGAAGGGGATGAGATTCGAGCTTGTAGAAACAATCCACTTTGTCCACTAACAAGCGTTACGGCTGAAGATGCTGGTCTATATGCTGCTCTAGTTGCTGATCCTAATTCTGGTTGTTTTGAGCCAATCCTATTGGAATTCGATGTATTTGTATCCGCAGGACTTACACCTCCTGCACGATTGAGAGTACCCGATGGGGTATGCGCTGGACGAACAGTCAACTTGGCAGCAACACCAGCTAATGAGGAGTTGGAATATGTTTGGATCGGACCAGATGGGGAAGAAATTACGCGTTGTCGCGATCGAGCGATCTGTCCCATAGACAACGTTCAGTTAGCCGATCAAGGACCATACCTCGTTCAAATTTTAGACCCTAGTTTGGGCGAATGTGGAATAGATGAGGCAGAGGATGATCTCTTTATAGCAGAAGGTCCTGGACGTGTCACTGTCCGCAATACCGAATACTGTGTTGGGCAAACAGCCAGACTAGAAGTGGAGGTCGAAAATGAAGGTAATTTTAGCTACAATTGGATACGCGCTCGCGACAATCAAGCACTGACACCTAATCCCGATGGTTCATTGACTATTGAGGAAGTAAGTGATAGGGATGAAGGTCTCTATCTTTTATTGGTCGTCGATGAGAGTGGGAGTTGCGAAACAGAAGTCGATGTTATAATAACCCTAAATGCTACTTTCGATACCGAAATTATAGGAGCTACTCAGCTATGTGCTAATGAAACAACAACGTTAACAGCGATAGGCGGTGCAACTTACTTGTGGAGCAATGGACAGACAGGCGAAAGTATTGAAGCAGTTCCAGGCAGCTACTCAGTTACGATTACAAGCGAAAGTGGCTGTCAAGAAATACAAACCACTACTGTCGAAGCCTTCCCAGATTTTGAAACCTCCATCGTAGGCACGCAAGAAGTTTGTAGCGGCGAGACAACAACATTGACAGCAACAGGTGGCACGAACTATCTATGGAGCAATGGACAAACAAGTGCAAGCATCGCAGTTGGAGCAGGCAACTATTCCGTCACTGTGACCAACGCAAACGGCTGTGAAGCCACACAAACTACTACTGTTGAAGCCTTCCCAGATTTTGAAACCTCCATCGTAGGCACGCAAGAAGTTTGTAGCG
>CAYLPW010000017.1:0-21533 GCA_964385665.1 uncultured Saprospiraceae bacterium | reverse complement strand
GCATCGCAGTTGGAGCAGGCAACTATTCCGTCACTGTGACCAACGCAAACGGCTGCGAAGCCACACAAACCACTATTGTTGAAGCCTTCCCAGACTTTGAGACCAGTATCACAGGCGCGCGACAGGTTTGTAGTGAAGAGACAACAACATTGACAGCGGTAGGCGGCACGAGCTATCTGTGGAGCAATGGACAAACAAGTGCAAGCATCGCAGTCGGCGCAGGCAACTACTCAGTAACTATTACAAGCGCAAATGGCTGCGAGCAAGTGAACGAAGTTAGTATAGATGAACTGGAACTACCAAGCCTTCAAATTGTGGAAAATGCGACTTGTTCCGCCTCACGTGATTTCTATGAATTAGTCGTGCTATTCGATCAAGAAGACGTAATCATGATTGAATTATCATCAGAAGGGCGGATAGAAGAGCAAGCAAACAATCGTACATTAATTACCCAAATTCCTGTTGGAAAAAACACAACGGTTACTATCACGAACGCATCAGGCTGTTCCACCCGTCAGTTCATCAATGCACCAGACTGTGCGTGTCCAGCTTTAGCTGCACCCATTAGTCAAGGCGATACTTCTATTTGTGCAGACGAACGGATTCCTGTCTTGTCAGTCGAAGCAGTGAATGACAATGCGAGTATCAATTGGTATTCTACTCCCATAGGAGGGGAGCCGTTAGTAACCAATCGAATAGCTTTTCAACCATCAGTAGCAGGTACATATTATGCAGAATTAATCGAAACAGCTTCAGGCTGTGTCAGTAGTCAACGCACACCAGTTACGCTGACTATCAATGAGCTACCTGAGCTAATAGTTGCTAAGGTCACTGATATTACTTGTGCGCAAACAACAAGTGTAGTGGAAGTCATCGCAACAGGCAATAATCCACCGTTCCAATACCAAATCAACAATAACGAATTTCAATCCGAAAATTCGTTTGCTAACCTAATGTTGGGCGACTACATTATTCAGGTACAAGATGGAGCAGGTTGTACAACAACCGTCAATGCTACTGTGATAGAGAACACGCGAACGGATCGAATACAACTGACACGCTACTCTTGTGAAGAAAACGAAATAGGAATAGATAGTATATTGGCTGTCAATGAGCTGGGCTGTGATAGCACTGTCGTAACTACTACTTTAGATGGTCGCTCGCTGATAGAACGAAGGCTGGAATTGACTTGCGAAGCGGATGAAGTGGGAATGGATACGCTATTGTTCACGAATCAGTTTTCATGCGATAGTTTAATCATCATAGAGCGAGTATCAGCTCGTTCGGATACAACATTTCTCCGCGCCACTACCTGCGAACCCACACAAGCAGGTACGCGAACCAGTCTATTCCGAAATGAAGCAGGCTGTGATAGTATAGTCGTGACTAGGACTACATTCGCAGAAGTGAGTACAGTGGTGTTTACAGAGTCGGTTTGCGATCCTATGCAAGTGGGTGCGGATACGACGTTTTTAATCAGTCAGTTTGGGTGTGACAGTTTAGTGATCCGTCAGCGTATTCTTCAAGGTATTACTGACACGACTAGGCTACAGCTTTTGACCTGTGACTTTACACGTATCGGTTTTGATACACTGATATTGAGCAACCAAACAGGCTGTGATAGTCTAGTGGTAACACAACGTATTTTTGCGTTTCCACCACCACCTATCTTGATGCCCGATGTCAACATTCAGGAATTTTGTGAAGGTGACTCTCTCGTCTTGATGACTAATAGTTACAACACTGGTTTGCAGTGGTTAAAAGACAATGAAGACTTGATCGGTGAAAATGAGACCAGCTTAGTCATCAAAGAAAGCGGACGATATGGCGTGAGTTATACGGACGAAGAAGGTTGTAGTGTTGTTTCTGAAATCATTACCGTTATTATAGCACCTGCACCAGCTATTCCTGCATTAGAAAGCGGGGAAACGAACGAGTTGAGAATCACAAATGGAGAAGCCTACAGCAACGAAACCATTCTGTGGTACTTCAATGGCACACTGCTTGATAATGATGGAAAGTTAAGCTACTGTGCAGACAGTACGGGTACGTATTCAGTTATCGTTATTGATCCAGGTAGTGACTGTAGTAGCCGTGCAGAACTGTACGTTGAGACAGAGGAGACCAATCAAAACTGTGCGGTAGCGACTAGAGAAGCGTTACTACCTGTTTCCGTTCAGCTTTTCCCCAATCCTACAAATGGAAAATTCTATTTACAGATAGAGACCTCCGTTTTTCAGTCTGTATCGGTAATTGTGTACGATAATTGGGGCAGAGTAGTGGAGCGAGGTGTGCTTCCTATAGTTGCAAAAGAGACACATGAAATTGATCTAAGTAGCTATCTATCAGGCACTTATTGGGTGCAACTTTTAGGAGAAAATAGACAATCTGTACAGAAAGTAGTAAAAGTAGAATAGCAAGTACTCACAAAGTCATTCATCATGGCTGGATGACTTTGTGATTTTTATTGCAAGAAAAATTCAAGAATCTCGTCAAGAAAGGCAGTTAGACCTTGAAATAAGATATACTCTTTTATTTTCACTTTCTTCCCAATAGCTCAAACCAAAAACTTGATGTACCTTTGCAGCCTTGATTGAGGTGATTTTGACGTGTACTTTCGCGTTTAGCCTTTCTAATATCTAGACAATCTATTTAGCGTATGATTAAGTGGCTGAAGATTAAGAACTATGCCATTATAGAGGAATTGGAGTTAAATTTTTCAGATGGGTTAACCATTATTACTGGGGAAACTGGTGCTGGAAAATCAATTCTTTTAGGTGCATTGGGTCTACTGATGGGGCGTCGAATGGATACGAAAGCCTTATACGACGAATCTCAAAAATGCGTTGTCGAAGGTGCGTTTGATATTTCACGATATGGCTTGAAAGAGGTATTTGAGAAGCATGATATTGACTATGATGATGAACTGTTGGTGCGTCGAGAATTGACGCCTTCTGGTAAGTCACGTGCTTTTGCTAACGATAGCCCAACCAATCTGAAAGTTTTACAAGAAATTAGCGGTCGATTAGTCGACTTGCACCAGCAATTCGATACGCAAGACATCCATACTAGCGACTTTCAAATTCAAATGTTGGATGCCTTAGCCGATAACAAGAATCTGTTGCGTCGCTATCAGGAAACCTATCGAACGTATCAGCAGAACAAACGAATCTTAAAGGACTTGGAAGAACGTCAGCAACGCGAACAGCAAGAAAGTGACTTCCTGGCTTTTCAATTGAAAGAACTCAGCGACGCTGAACTGCAAGCTGGCGAGCAACCCAAGTTAGAAGAAGAATCGGAGCGTCTGACACATGCCGAGGACATCAAACGCATCATGGGCGATGCCTATCAATACTTGTCTGAATCCGATCAATCAGTACTCGATCAATTGCAAACATTGACGAATAGCATCGGCAATGTGAGTGCATTTGATGTAAAAGTAGGAAAATTAAAATCGCGTTTGGACAGCATCGTATTTGAACTAGAAGATGTGACGAAGGAGCTTGAAGCAGTGGCAGAAGACACCGAATATGATGGTGAACGACTACTCGAGATCACAGAACGACTCGACCTGTTCTATCGCTTGCAGCAAAAGCATCAGGTACAAAGTGTAGAGGAATTGATCGAAATTCAGGAGCGATTGGAAGGGCAGCAAGATGCGTTTAGTAACTTAGAAGAAAGCATTGCCTCGCTGAAAAAGGAAATTGACGACCAAGAGCAAAAACTCTACAAACTAGCACAACAACTCTCAGATCGTCGACAAAAGGTCGCCCCCAAATTTCAAAAGCGCGTCGAAAGTATGCTCCACAGCTTACAAATGCAGTACGCCAAAATGCAGATCGACTTTCAGAAAGCTACGCAGTTGCAAGCTTTAGGGATTGACGAAGTAGAATATCTATTTGCTGCAAACAAAGGCAGTCGTTTGCAACCGATTCGTGCAGTCGCTTCGGGTGGAGAGCAGTCTCGATTAGCATTGGCAACCAAGTCATTAGTAGCAAGTGCGATTCCGTTACCGACCATGATTTTCGATGAAATTGATAGTGGCGTTTCAGGTCATGTCGCCTTAAAAATGGGGGAAATCCTGCGCAACTTATCGGACGAACATCAAGTCGTTTCGATCACGCATTCTCCACAAGTAGCCTCTAAAGCAGATACACATTACTATATCTATAAGAAGATCAAAAATGATCGAACGGTCACGCGAGTAAAAGCTTTGACGGATGACGAAAAAGTACGTGCGATAGCGGTGATGCTGAGTAGTAATCCCCCTTCGGATTCAGCTATGCAGAATGCGAGAGAGTTGTTGGCGATTGTTTAATATCAAGATGTTAGACATTAGATACTAGACCGCTTCGCTTTTAGACTATTTTCCTATATCTAGTATGGATATGAAGATAGAACTGCTCCCAACACCTGATACTGTATTAGCTGATTTGAACGACCAACTAAACTCAACTACTGACTTTAAATAACTTACGGAACTAGTCTACTATCTAGTGTCTAATATCTAATATCTCTACTAAAATGGCAAACAACTTACTAGCTGGAAAAGTCGGCGTTATCTCAGGCGCATTAGACGATCAATCCATCGCTTGGAAAATAGCGGAACGTTGTGTCGATGAAGGCGCGAAAATACTATTGACTAATGCACCTGTCGCCTTTCGGTTTGGTGAAATTCAAAAATTAGCAGAGAAAATTGGGGCAGAAGCGATTCCAGCAGATGCGACAAGTGAGGAAGATTGGCAAAACTTGTTCGAGCAGGCACAAGATAAATTAGGTGGCAAACTGGACTTTGTCTTACATTCTATCGGCATGTCATTGAACGTCCGCAAAAAGCGAGAATACACCAACTTGAAGTACGATTGGATGCAAAAGACCTTCGATATTTCAGCCATTTCTTTTCATAAAATGATGCAGACATTGTATAAGATGGAAGCGATGAAAGAGTATGGCTCCATTCTAGGATTGAGCTACATCGCCGCGCAACGTACGTTTCCAGATTATAGCGAAATGGCAGAATCGAAAGCCTTGCTAGAGTCCTTCGCGCGTAGTTTTGGCTATCACTTCGGTGTCCGCGATAAAGTGCGTGTCAATACGGTTTCGCAGTCGCCTACGATGACCACAGCTGGGCAAGGCGTGAAAGGTTTCCAAGAGTTCTTCGAGTATGCAGATAAAATGTCGCCACTCGGCAATGCAGAAGCCGAAGCTTGCGCCGATTACTGTTTGACGCTCTTTTCAGACTACACACGCTCCGTCACGATGCAGAATTTGTACCATGATGGTGGCTTCTCGAATATGGGAATGAGTCCGGCACTGATTGAGGTGAAGGAGTAAACGAGATGTGAGATCGCTTCGCTTCTAGATGTGAGATCGTTCGCGTTGCTCACTTTTAGACAAAAGGTTTCGGACACTTTCAAAGTCGTCCGAAGCCTTTTTTAGGGTACAAGTCACCCCACGAATTTTGTACTTAGAAAACTACGCTTCAGCAAGTCACGATTTCAAGCCGAACATTCACAGGGTGACTCACTCACTCACTCACCCTCAACTGAAAGCGCTAACCTCCAGCTATTCACCGCTGAACAGCCAATAGCCAACAGCCAACAGCCAACAGCCAACAGCTCATCATCCTCCTCCCTTCTTTTTCTTCTTAAACGGATTGTATTTATCCAAATGATCTTTGATTTCTTCCGCTTTGTCGCCAAGAACTTCCTCTGCTTTGTCCTTCACCACATTCTTAGTGGAATCCACACGCGTCTGCACAACTGCTTTGGCTGAATCCACAACGGTATTCACTTGATCCTTCGCTTGAGTGGTCACATCGGCTACTTTATCCTTTGCTTGGTTGGTCACTTGCTCTTTCAGGTCAACAGTGGGTGAAACAGCTGTCGTCGTCGTATCGCTACCCAACATTACGTCTCCTAAATTCGCAACCCCGAGTGGCGTGACCCCAATTTTCGGTGACGCCATATTACCCGTCATATTGATGCGGAGTTTGACGTGTGAGCCGGTATCCAAATTCAAACCCAAGCTACCAGCTTTCTGCCGAATCAAGTTCAATCCTTTATTGGCAGCGTTGCCCATATATGCTTTTGGTACGAACGCGATGATGTCGAAATTCATGTCGCTGTCCAGTCCACTTTCGCCACTGACGGTCATTTGAATATCTTTAAAATTCAGTTTGGCTTCTTCCAAACGGACTTTTCCATCATTGATGGTGAACCAGTTTCTAGAATTCTGAATAGCGATGCGGTCGAAGTTGACTTCGCGGATGTCTAGGGCATTACCAATTGCTTGAATGGGTTTAAAATTCTTGATGCTCGACTCCAATGTCTCGATGAATCCTTCCATATTCACCGTTTTCAAGTCAGGCATCATATCTTTTCCTAAGATGCTGGAAAACAATAAGGAGGTATTCATTTTGCCGTCGATGAAACCACCGATGGGCGCAAATTTCTCGAAGGTATTGAAAGTCGAAAAAGCTTCCCCAATTCCAATCTGATCGAGTGTCAACTTAATATCGAAGGTTGGTGCTTCTGGGTTTTGCGTATCGTAGCCTCCTGTGACTGCCATCGTGCCGCCCAATGTTTTTCCTTTCGTATCCTGGAACAACAGCGCACCTTCTTGCACTAAAATCGTCCCCACTACATCTTCCATTTTCAGATCCGCATACAACACTTCCTTGAAGTCGCCATCAATTTTGAAGTTCCAATTGACTGGAAAAATAAACGCTTCTAGGTCTTCAGGCTGCGCTGTTGTTGGTGTTTCGTCGCCAATATTTGAAGTATATTCTTCGGAAGCCAAAATGGAATTCAAGTTCAAAAACGCTGAATTGATCGTGAACTCGCCACGAACGGTGTCATTCAAGAACGTGTATTCCAGATAGTCAGTAATCTTACCCGAACCCGTAAAGTTTCCATCCGCCAAATTGGTGCGAACACGATCAATGACGATTTGCTTCTCTGTGATCGTTGTCGTTCCATTGAGGTTCGTTAGATTATAGGGTTCCATCTTGATTCGATCTGCCTGGACAGTTAAAGCAATATTGTATCGAAAGTCAGGAACGCTTGGTGTTGCCGTTTCATTCGTTACCGCTTCACCCGTTCCAGCTTCTATATCTGCCATCAATTGATCTAGATCAAAAACGCGTGCATCAATGTCAAATGCGCCACCGAGTACGCCACCATTATTCAGGAAGTTGTAGAGATTACTTGCTTTTCCACTCGCGCTTAAGCTACTGCCATTGACATTTGTCGAAAAAGTACTTACAGCCGCTTCATTGGCAGTAATCAAGAGTTTTGTTTCTAAATCCGTCAATTGATACACATCATAATCGATCTTGCGCATTTCCGCATCAATATTGAAGCGGTATTGATCACTGACTTGTTCGTCGACTTTTGGTTGGGTACTCGCTGGCTCACTCGATTCGCTGACCCATTCATTTGCATTGAAATAATTGGAACGTACTCGTAGATCACCTCGAAGTGTCTGATCAGAAATAGCAGCTAGTGGATTGTAAATTTTGCCCGAAGCATACAAATCACTCTTTCCTAACCGCGTATCCAATTTGACTAAATCAACATGTTGTGGCGTGAAATTCACTAAACCATCTTTGACACGCACTTCAGGCAAACCATCGGCAATATAGAGCACATCTTGCAGCGTCGCTTGTCCGCGCATATTGACTTGACTGTAATCTTCTCGTTCAATGGCTGATTGTCTTGCTTTCGCCGTAATGTCGGCAACAAACCGTCCTGCTAATTCTCGAACGCCGTCCAGCGGATAGGCTTTAGACACATTTGCTAGATTCAAGTTGGCTTTCAACCGACCATCGACTAATGGGTCAGAGATAGGTGTTTGTATTTTAAAATTACCATTTACAGGATCGCTACCGATTAGCATAGCAAATCGACTAATATCAATTGTCATGGCGTCCAAATTACCACCTGGATGATCGACCAACGTTGCGATACCAATCTCACTGATGCCCATTGGTAAGTCAGGATAGCGTACTTCGCCTTCTTCTACTTTCAAGTTAACTTGAAAGGCGGGATAGTCTTCCGCACTCGCTCTATAGATACCTTTAGCGAAACCGTTGAACTGAAATGTACCATCTGCTTTGACCTTCTTGAAATCCTGCGTGTACGCATTGGGCAGTAGAGAGAGCAGCTCTTTAAACTCACTCTCAGGTGCACCAAAACTCAAATCCATCAGAATATCTTCTTTCCCTTCCACTAGTTGAACAAACCCGTCTGCTTGTAGTAGTAGCTCATTGATGCTCAACTCATTCTCACGTAGTGTATATTTTAAGCTGTCTAAATCGGCGTGTAGAATAGCATCCAAATTGACTGTCGCACTATCTAAATATTGAATGCCATCGAATGCCAAACTAGCATACTCTATTGCTGTTTCAGTATCCAAGTCAAATACCGTCGCGCTCAAGTTGCCGCTGCCTTCGTGATTGATATTTTCTAAAGTGGTTACTAAACCCAGCGATTTGTCGTCGTAATGAATACGCCCTTCGTTGATTTCGTAGCCGTTCAGTGCTACATCCATTCCACCTGAGCTGCTTGTGCTTGTCGTATCTGCTGCTACGATATGGTAGTTGGCTGTTCCATCCTCTAGCACATATACTCGAATGTCGGGACGATCCAACTGAATCGACTTAACAATTACTGGCGTGCGGATAACTGAAGCTACATCAACTGCAACGTCGAATTTTTCGCCTGTCATCAACGGTGTTCCTTCAAACTGTCCTTTACCTACTACGGAGAAATTTTCTAATCGAAAACTCAGATTGGGAAAGCTGCGAAAGAAGGAAAGATCGACTGACTCGAAGTCGACATCAGCATCAATACTTTGATTGATCTGATCTTTGGCAAAACCAGTAATTTTATCTTTGAATACTACCGGTACTAACAGCGCAATACCTACTAGGAAAGCTATAGTAATCAGTAGAATCCAACCTATTTTTTTGAGCACCTTCATACAATGATGATGTTTTGTTATTGTCTATAAAGGAGTGAAAAAGACACTAAGAAGTAGTAGCTGAACATTCGCTCCGTATTGATGAAACACGTAAGAGCCGTAAAAGTAAGGTCGAGTGGGTAAAATTTAACCAGACTTTAGGCTGTGGTAAGTATGACGGCGTCTTTGGGAAAAAGATACGTATAGAGAACTAGAGCGGCTAAGTATTAACGAACGATATGGGCTGTTTGATCTAGCAGAGAAGGTTGCTACCCTTTTTATTCTTAGTAGTCAGTCAAGCTAATGTTGTCGGATAATTTAGCGACTTTTAAATTTCTACTTCGTTAAAAATGCTCGCCGTAGCTATGGCTATGGCTGTGCTTTTTGCCTTGTATAAATCCAAAATTCATCTAAATTCTATTCGACACTATCAACTTGACTGACTACTTAGTTAAAATTTGAGACCTACAGACTGCTGTCTACCATCGTGTGAGCTTTTGCTACTTGGAAGTCGGTATCGCCTCTCAAAGCGAAGTGATCTCACCTCTCGTTCTTCAGAGTTCAATTTCTAATACTACAGGACAGTGATCCGAATGCACCACATCTTTCAACTGATACGCATCTTGAATGCAGGAGCAGATGGAATCTGCAACCGACTGATAATCAATGCGCCAACCTTTGTTTTTCGCCCGCGCACCAGCTCGATAGCTCCACCAACTATACTGGACTTCGTCGGGGCGTGCATAGCGGAATGCATCTGTGAAGCCGCTTGCAAACCAATTGGTCATCCACTCGCGTTCTTCAGGCAGAAAGCCAGTTTTGTCTTTGTTTCGTTTCGGATCGTGAATGTCCGATTCGCTATGCGCAATGTTGTAGTCACCAACGATAATTAGGTTCGGATAAGTTACTTTCAACGTATCAATCCAAGTCTGAAAATCCGCTAAGAAGTCCATTTTAACCGCCTGTCGAATATCGCCAGTCGTGCCAGAAGGAAAGTAACAATTGAGTACGGTAAAGTCTCCAAAATGCGTCAGTAGTACTCGACCTTCCATGTCGTACTTCTCTAAACTCATCCCAGCTACCGTCTCCAATGGTTCAATTTTGTAAAAGGTAGCTACACCACTATACCCTTTTTTTTGCGCGGAATGCCAAACGGACTGATAGCCCAAGGCTTCTAGTTCACTCAAATCGACTTGATCGCGTGTTGCCTTTGTTTCTTGCACACAAACAATTTCAAAATCATTGGCCGCTAACCATTCAGCGAAGCCTTTTTTTAAAGCGGCACGAATACCGTTGACGTTGTAGGAGACTATTTTCATGGACAAGTAATAATTAACGGTGAGCAATGAGCAATACTGGATAAGTGATCGGATGACTTCGAATCATCCGATCACACTAGACTCAAACCAGTCTCTACTCCGTTGTATTTTGACTAATAATAGTGCCAAAGAAAACAGCATTCGCGAATAGTTTATTCGTGCCATACCAGAATGCGCGGAAATTCGGATTATCGGCTAGACAGATCACATTACCACGTCCATTGGAATTGACGATGACCGTCGCTGAATTTTTAAGCTGCTCCAAGCGGCTGTCTTTAATGTAACCTGCCAAAAGTGGATCACCTGTGTACATAGCTGGCGTCGCATATGGATTAGTCGTCGGTTCAAAAAAGAGCGTGCCACGTCGAAAAACAGGTAATATGTCTCGGTTGTATCCATAAAATAAAGGGTGCGTCAGATCAATCTTTGACTCAAAAATTGCCCCTCCGATGTATTCACTACCTCGGTCAGCACTCGCTTTTGCATACGGTCTACGCTCGTCTGTAGTGGCGTTGGAAGCACTTTTGAAATCTACATTAGCTATGCTCTGACCATCAAGCCACCGCACAGCTCCTTTCATCGCTACAATCGTGCCACCGTTGCTACTCCATTCTTTCAACGCCTCGATACCTTGATTATCAATATCATTATAGTAGCCATCGACCATCACGATAGTATTGTAACGCGATAAATCCATATTGCCTAAGCGACTGATTTCGTTCATCGAGATCGGGATGTCATACCGATAGTCTAGCAAGTGCCACACTTCGCCTGCATCATAAGGATTGACGCCTTGTCCAATCAGCAAGAGCACTTTTGGCTGTTCTACAGATTCGAAGTTGCTACTTCCTAAGTCAATACCAGAAGGTGTCAGTCCAGTATTGGCGGCGATGACTTCTACACCAGTTTCCTGTGACACGATTTGAAGCAGTTGATGCAATTCGTCGGCACTAAAATTTTGTTGAGCAACTGGAATTTGAATCGTACCGTAGGTATAATCCCGACCAGCTAAAGAGAATGGAATGGTCGCTACTTTAGCACGTAGACCAGCTGATAGTATAGCATTTAGAGCTTTTGGTGCATAATAGTCGTCCCAGGTCATCAGATACGCATAATTGCTCTTGGCGAAGGTAGGAGGAGTCGATTCATTGTCTTTCAGCATAAAACGATCACCACGCGCATTGCTAGGAAAGTTAGCACTACTCAGGGGCGCAAAATCAATATTGAATGCCAATGGTAACGTCCAAGCAGAGATGTCGTAAAATTGACTGTCTTTGAACGTGGTACTTTGATCGAACATACCACGGATTAGGGTATGCTGTGCTTGATTGGCAGGAATCACAAATGATTCGGCAGCTTTGAAATTTCTATCGCCTACCCGTACATCTTTATCTAAAGCGTATACTTCTACCTGATGCTGTTCCATAATATCGAGCAGCGCATTCAGTCGCCCTTTATCTTTTCCTTCCGAAAGCACATAGCCAGTGATGTCAGCTTTTTTGCCATTGTCAGCAGCATCTTGAAAGAAGTCACGCTGATAGTCTAAGAGTTCCGTCCGCATATCTGTTGCTGCATCCAACGTAGAGATAGCAGTTGTCAACTGATTTTTGATCGTAAAGGGAAAGGACAATAGTCCATTACGAGTCTCTTGCAAATGTCCACGAGAACTAGCTTGCTCAAACAAAATCCCGATAGCACCATTGGCGTCAGGGTAAGTTGAACCTTTCCCGTAATAATAGTCATCAAAACTTTCTTGCGTGTAGTAAAATGACCCAATGGCATCCAATGCTTTCGCATGATACGTCCCGATTTTAGCAGTCAAATCTTGGTTGCGTTGTGGTGTGATGGGATTGGTTCGTTGTGGGATACCTGGTTGAAAGAAGAAAGTAGCATTACTTCCCATTTCATGATGATCGGTCAACACGTTGGGTCGCCACTCATAAAAATTTCGGATACGTCCTTGACTTTCAGGGTGTTGTACTGGCAACCAGTCGCGATTCAAATCGAACCAATAGTGGTTCGTGCGTCCGCCTGGCCAAGTCTCTCGGTACTCGCGGTCTTGAGGGTCAGAAGTTAAGTTTTTGTTTTTGTGCATATTGACCCAAGTCGAAAAACGGTGAAACCCATCTGGGTTGTAGCAGGGGTCGAGTAAGACGATGGCGTTATCGAGCTGATTGCGTATTTTTTCGCTATTGCCAGCAGCTAGATAATAGGCATATAATGGTGCAGCATTTCCACCACTGGCCTCATTACCATGAATGCTGAAACCCTGATACGTGACAATAGGCATGTCAACCGTATTCAAATTTCGAGAATTGTTGGCATCAGCAAGGCGCACATGTTGTGCTTTCAATTCGTCAATACGTCCTTGATTTGCTTCGCTCGTGATGATTAAATAGATGAGTGGACGGTCTTCGTAGGAGCGAGCATATTCGACCAGTTGAACGCGATCAGAAGTACGCGCCAATTCGCGTAGATAAGCATATTGTTTGTCGTGACTCAAGTGCCATTTTCCAATCTGATACCCTAAGAATTCGGCTGGTGTAGGAATGCTTTTATCATAGTCGATAGCCGGCAGGTAGTAGCTATCTTGAATTTGTGCAGAAAGTGCTACTGTGCAGCATAAGCAACACCACAAGAGAAATGTCTTTTTCATTATATCGTTTTGAGTAGAATTTTTGATGTGGACAAATAAACGGAATTTCGAGGAGTTGTGTATTTTTGTTTGAAGTATTGACGGGTAAGTAACAGAGAAAAGTGGTTGGCTTCATCGTCTCTTTTTCAAAAAAATGGTGTAATCCTTCTTTAGTTCACAGAAAATTGCGAATCTTAGTCCTTACCTTTCAACAAAAAATAGTATAATTGCGCCAAACTTAGCGGTTTCATTCCGCCTAAACTACACGCAATCGTTTAGCACAATTTCAAGCTTAAACTAATTGATACTGATGCAATTAGTATAGCGAAAAAGTCCTATGGGAGCTTAAACAAGTCGACAAATGAAAATAGTTATCAACCTACTACTGCTATTAATTACTGCTGCTTTGGTCTATATGCTATTCAATAGTATTCAGGAACCTATTGCCTTTCAGGAAGCGAAAGACAAAAGAGAGCAAGCCGTCATCAACCGCTTGATTGACATTCGTACTGCACAAGAAATGTTCCGCGACATCAAAGGGGGATTCGCACCTAACTTTGATACCTTACAAATGGTGTTAGAGAATGACAGTTTTGCCATCATTAGTGTAAAAGGTGACGAGGACGATCCTACTAATCCGACCATCACGCGTGATACGAGTTATGTCGCTGCGATTGATTCCATACGAGCCTTGGGATTGCGATTGGATTCACTGCGCCACGTGCCATATTCCAATGAGGTATTTAATATAGCAGCCGATACGTTGACGTATCAGCAGACCATGGTCAGTGTAGTGGAAGTAGGGACAAAACGTTCTAACTTCATGGGCAAATACGCAGATGGAAAGTACGCGCGTTATGACAATAGCTACGATCCAAATACCACGATTAAATTTGGTGATATGAATTCCCCAAAGTTAGCGGGCAACTGGGAGTCCAAGTAATAAACACTGGGTGCTGGATTATAGAGTAGAAGTTACAGAATTTGAGCGTATCACAAACAACAATAACAGACGAGCTTTTTAGTCAAAAAAAAGCCCATCAATACAAGCTGTCCATTTTGATCGGAGTGGACAGTTTCTTGTATATGGTCTTTGACAAGGACAAATACGTACTGTTGCTCAAAGATCATGCATTCGATTATCCGCCTAGCTCTACTCGACTACCTGGTACTAACATCCTACAGTACGTAGAGCAGGATCGTTTGCTCAAGTTGCCTTATGCAGAGGTCAAAATTGCTTACCTGAGTTCAAGACAGACTTTTGTACCTAATCGCTTGTATCATCCAGATCAAAAGCGTATTTACCTAGATCATATAGCTAATATTCCAACGACAGAAGTAGTGCGGTCTGATGATTTGAGCCTGCTACGCGCTCAGAATATCTACACCGTAGACAGAGCTGTACTCAATCTAATGCAGCAACTTTTCGTACGCGCTAAACACTATCATCTAAGTTCTGCGCTGTACCTAGGCTACCGGCAATGCTGCGCAACCGTGCCTAACAATCTGTTCTTGAATGTACGCGATCATCAAGTCCAATTTTTCTTATTTGAGAATCAGAAACTGATTTTTAGTAATCAGTTCTCGATCAGTAGTAGCGAAGATTTGGTCTACTACACGCTGCTCGTCTATCAGCAACATCACCTAACGCCTGCACAACAACCACTAAACGTCTCTGGAGATTTTGAAGAAGGTGGCACGCATCACAAAGCGTTGAGCCAGTACATTCAATTTATTCGTCCTGTAGTGTCCACTATCCCTTTTCAAATAAAAGAAAGCAATCGCGCTGCCCTGAATCAACACCAATTTTTCGATCTAAAATCAATTGAGTTGTGTTCATAGCAATAGACGTTTTCTAGTAATCCTTACATTTTGCTAACTTTGTTGATTCGTGGTGGCGGTTAAATAGACTGAGCCAAGAGGAACTAGAGACTTTGTTCTTAGGGCAAGCGAACAAACTGAAGTTATGCAAGGCACAATGAGGATTTTTCTAATGTGGTATGAGAACAATATATCAGCTTAAACGACTCAAGTTGTTTTGCCAACATCACTTATAAAAGGTCTTGTCAGTTCACTTTTATTCCTCTTCCATCACAGCAACTAAATTTTTTCAATACCAATGAATGCACTACTCGACCAAATCGATCAGTCCCGGTTGCCTAAACATATTGCCATCATCATGGATGGAAATGGACGATGGGCAAAGCAAAAAGGACGACCGCGTGTATTTGGACATCGGAGTGCCGTGCAAGCCGTACGAGAAACCACTGAAACAGCAGCAGAATTAGGAATAGAATATTTAACCCTATATGCGTTTTCGACAGAAAACTGGCAGCGTCCAGCTTTGGAAGTCAGTGCGCTGATGACACTTTTGGTGGATACGATTCGTGGCGAGCTGAAGACTTTGAATAAAAATAATATTCGACTACAAGCCATCGGAGATATTGAAAAACTACCTAAAGCCAGCTACAATGCGCTGCTAGAAGGTATTGAGAATACGAAAAATAATACACGCATGACCCTCAATTTAGCCCTCAATTACAGTGCAAAATGGGAGATTATGAATGCGGTTAAAGAGATTGCCAATCAGGTACAAGCAGGTCATGTACAAACGGAGAATATTACAGAAGATTTTTTCTCTAACTACTTGTCAACCAAAGGGATGCCCGATCCTGAACTATTGATTCGGACGAGTGGGGAAGCGCGTATCAGTAACTTTTTGCTGTGGCAAATCGCTTATGCAGAGTTGTATTTTACTGATATTTTTTGGCCAGACTTTCGCAAACAAAATCTGTACAAAGCAATTTTAGCTTTTCAGAATAGAGAACGCCGCTTTGGCAAGATTAGCGAACAGTTGATAGAAGAGAAGTAGCGTCTTCATTTTTGAGAATAACACTACTTATTGGATCATTTCGCCGTCCAAATAACGTGGAACAATTAAAGTTGCCCTGTTCGCTTTTTGCTGCAAGTACCTACCTCTATTGCGTATTGCCTTTCAGCAAACATTGAGTGTTCAAGGACGTAAATCCCGCCTGATGGTCAGGCAGATTGATGACCGGACGCAGACTGAGTCAAATCGCTAAAAACTGACCTAGATAGATTGAATATTTCATACCTACTTACAACCCTTCTTTGTACAACTCACTCTTTTCCCCTAACGATGCGTTCCTGACAGAAATTTCTGTACTTTTGCGCTGTTTTTTCTCCAAAAATTTCCAATAAACACGAAATGAAAGATTTGACAATGCCGAAAAGTGTCAATTTTTTATGGAACATCTCTCAAGATTACAACGACTCAAGAATTTGATATGAAGTATTGCTGGACGCTGTTTGTCGTACTCCTCAGTTTGCACCACCTTTCCGCCCAAAGCGCTTTCGATAGTTTACAAGTATTCGACTACTCTCAGCCACAAGAGCTAGAGATAGGTGGCGTAGAAGTATCGGGTGCAACATTTAGTGATGACAACGCTATCATCTCCATTAGTGGACTGAAAGTAGGGGAGAACATCCGAATTCCTGGTTCTAACATTCCGAAAGCGATTCGTTCATTATGGAAGTTACGTTTGTTTACGAATGTACAAGTGTTTGAGACCAAACGGGTAGATGATGTAATTTTTCTGGAAATTGCAGTACAAGAACGTCCACGTCTGTCTGGACATTCCTATATCAACACTAAAAAGACGTTTCACGAAGATCTTAACGAAAAAGTCAATACTTTTCTACTGAAAGGGGGAATTGTAACAGAAGACATCAAAGTAAATGCTTCGGAAGCAATCGAAGAATATTTCATCGAGAAGGGCTACTTAGATGCAGAAGTCAGTGTGACTGAAATACCAGACAGCACGAGAGCTAATTCTGTCCGACTGATTTTTGATGTGCAACGCAACGAACGCGTCAAAATTCAGGACATAACGTTTGATGGAGTGGAAGCTGTCAAAGAGAATAAGCTGCGCGGCATGATGAAAAACACACGGCGCAAAAAACGTTTGTTCGCTTCTTCTAAGTTCATCAAAGATCAATACGAAGAAGATAAAGAAGCTATTATCAATTACTACAATACGATTGGTTTTAGAGATGCACGTATTGTGAATGAAACTATTTCGCGCAACGAAGACGACGAACTGATCGTAGAGTTGGATATTTTTGAAGGCAATCAGTATTACTTCCGAGACATTACCTGGAAAGGCAATTCTATCTATGAGTCTGAGGATTTGGATCGTATTTTAGGGATTGAAGCAGGGGATGTCTACAATCAAGAGCTGCTGGATACACGCTTGAATTTCAGTCAAGATAACCGCGATGTGAGTTCTTTGTATCTGAATCGAGGCTACCTATTTTTCAATGCTGACCCAGTAGAGACAGCTATTGAGAATGATTCTATTGACTTAGAAGTCCGTATCTTTGAAGGGCCACAAGCGACCATAGATAAGGTGACAATTGCTGGAAATGATCGGACGCATGAACATGTAATTCGTCGAGAACTGCGGACTTTACCAGGTAAGAAATTTAGCCGAGAAGACATTATTCGATCACAACGTCAGATCATTAATCTAGGATATTTCAATCCAGAAACATTAGGAATTAACACTCCCGTCAACCCCGAGCGTGGTACAGTAGATATTGAGTATACAGTAGAAGAAAAACCCTCCGATCAGTTGGAGTTGTCCGCAGGTTGGGGTGGCTTCCGTGGATTGATTGGAACATTAGGGGTTTCCTTTAATAATTTCTCCTTACGAAACATCAAGAATAGAGAAGCTTGGAATCCACTGCCACAAGGAGATGGACAACGCTTATCCATACGTGCACAGACAAACGGGCGTTTCTATCAATCCTATAATGCTTCTTTCACTGAACCTTGGTTGGGCGGGAAGAAACCAACTTCCTTTACCATCGGCGGATTCTACAACCGATTTACGCGGGGCTTCTCGTTCAATCCAGCAGACGATGTACCTACTTTGCAAATTATTCAAGGGTCAGCAACTTTAGGAACACGCTTGAAGTGGCCAGATGATAACTTTGTTTCTAGTACAGCATTGAGCATTCAAAATCTGATCTTGACAGATTGGCAGGGTTTTTTCCGTTCAGACGACGGACAAAATGTGAGCAATGGAGACTTCAAAAACTTTAGTATCAAGCAGACATTTGCTCGTTCGACGGTGAATGCACCTATCTTCCCAGAGTCAGGTTCTAGTATTTCGCTTTCTGTTCAGTTGACTCCTCCTTACTCCTTATTTAGAGGAGAACCTGATACACCATATGCAGAGCAAGCGCCAGATCAACGCTATGAGTGGTTAGAGTACCACAAGTGGCGTTTCGATGCGGAATGGTATACTCCACTTTTCGACAAGTTTGTATTGAAAGCGTCTGCTAAAGTGGGTATTGTCGGGTCTTATAATAGAGATATTGGGGTGTCCCCATTTGAGCGGTTCCAATTGGGAGGTGATGGATTAAATAACCAACAGTTTGGTTTTGCGGGTGTTGATATTATCTCTATGCGAGGCTACGAGATCGAGGATTTCCCAGCCAACTTAGATGAAAACGGCAATAGCGGTAACATCGCTACGCCAATCTTCGATAAGTTTACCTTAGAATTACGCTATCCGATCACTACGAACCCAAACTCTACCATCTATCTACATACATTCATGCAGGCAGGTAATACTTGGAATCAAATTAGAGATTTCAATCCGTTTGATGTTCGTCGCGCTGTCGGCGGTGGCTTACGTGTATTCTTACCGATGTTTGGAGTTCTTGGGTTTGATTATGGCATTGGATTTGACAAAGAAGGATCGACTTTTCAAGAGTTGGGTACATTCAACATCGTCTTAGGATTTGAGCCAGAGTAAGTTTATGGGTCATAAATCATGAGTTATAGATCCATGGATCTATAACTCATGATTCATGGTTTCGCTGTTATATTCTTGTTAACCTATCATCCATCCGTTTCAACTTTTGTTATTTTGTAGACCATCTATTTTTCTACTCCAAAGTTGAAATGCATGAAATTAGATCGTACTGCCATCATTGCGCTAGCTTCCGTTTTGGGAATGTTGGCCCTCATTTTGCTACAAGTCCGTTGGTTGCAACAGTCCACTGAGTTGATCGGTGAGCAGTTCAACCAAAAAGTGTCGAAGGCAATGAGTATGGCGGTCTCTAATTTGCGCGAAGAATCCGATACCTCCCGCTGTGTCAAACGAGCTGATGGTTGCTTCGTTCTTTCTGTAGAGCGGGAAGAAGACTTGAGAGAGGAGCTATCTACGGCGATGGCTTTTTATGATCTGCCTCCCGTTTTTGAGTTCCAAATTGTGGATAAGCACGACAGTCCAATGGACAATGCATCTCCATTTTGCTGCTCGCTGCGTTTTTTGGATGAGAAGCTGGAAGACCAGATGTTGATGATCTCTTTTCCTGAGAAGCCTAAATACATCGCTGGCGAAATGGGCTTGATGATGGCATTTTCTGTGCTGCTGCTGCTACTTCTGCTTGGACTTTTTATTTATATCAACCTCACCTTGCGCCGACAAAAACGCGTGACCGAACGCAATACCGACTTTTTTAACAATATGGCACATGAGTTTAAAACACCGCTGACGAATATTTCTTTAGCTAGTAATCGCTTGTTGAAAAAAGATAGTGGCAACCCGTTTTTAGCAGTGATTCAAAAAGAGAGCGAACGTCTAAAATGGCAAGTAGAGCGCGTACTACATCTGGCGAAAATGGAGCAGGTCGACTACACCATTGAGCGGACGCAGCTATTGGTGTTGCCGTTGGTCAATCAAGTATTGTCTTCAATGTATGCGCGATTAGAGAATACGAATGCAGAAGTGGAGGTCAATATTCCCGAAGATTTGAACATCTACGCAGATGCTTTTCATCTGAGCAATTCCTTACATAATCTGCTGGATAATGCACTCAAATATTGCGAAGAACAGCCACATATCACCATTTCGGCGGAAGAGACAGCATCAGAGATTACCTTGAGTGTGCAAGACAATGGCGTAGGTATCAGCAAAAGCAATCAAGCATTTGTATTTGAGAAATTTCAGCGGGTGGGCAGCGGGGATCTACACATCAATAAAGGATTTGGTTTAGGACTTGCCTATGTCAATCAGGTCATTCAATTACATAAAGGCTACATCAAGATTCGCTCAGAAGTCCAGAAGGGGAGTCGTTTCGATCTGCATTTGCCGAAGGGGTGAGAAAGACTTTAGATTTTAGACGATAGGTAGTAGACATAGAAGCTACGTTACTACTTGCCGTTCCATCTGCACATAAGCACGTCCACGCACTAGCACCCAAACCATTCCAATGCTAATAATAATAATGCCTGCCACAGCTACCCATGGTAAGACACCTACGTTCTCTGTTTGCAAGGCACTATAGATACCAAAACTTGCCCACGCAATAACAGCACTATAAAAAATATCTCGTCTTCCAAACAGCATTCGCATACCTAATAAAATAGCTATGGTAATAAGTAAGGCTGTCCAAAATATTTCACTGACGTTGAAAGCATTCCATTCTTGCGCAGTCAAAAACGCTGAAATATTGGCAATGGTGGCAACACTAATCCAACCTAAGTAAACGCTAAATGGCACATGCACTAAGGCGCGAACACGTCTGCTATCTACAGGGCTGCCTATACCTAATCGAACATAAACCAACAATAAACTGCCCAATAAGAATAGCATCAGAATTACTGAAAGCCACAAGACTTCGAGTTGCCAAGCTGCCAGCCAAGCAATATTGGCGATACTAGACACAAAAAACCAAATGCCAATTCGGTCGATAAATGAACCGTTGGTTTCCTCACTATCAAAAGCACGTACGATTTGAAAAACAGTGAAAATACCCAGCAGCAGATAAATAATCCCCCAAATAGCAAAGGTGAATCCCGCAGGTGTAAATAGGTTGTCGTATTTCTCGGAGACTTCGCCAATCGTCAATCCGCCTAGTGGTTGTACATTGGACAAATAGTTGAGCGCGACGACTGCCACGAAGGCAATAGCGTTTAGAATGGCGAGAACTTTACGTTGTTTGGATGGCATAATAGATGGACTGGTTCTTGGTAAGAACTGTTGGTGGGGTGGTTTGTTCTTTTAAAGCGCTATAGCAGCCAGGTATAGTCCTATTTAGGTAGTATATCTTCTACGAAAATCAGTCATTACTTTAAGGTGCGAAATTCCCTTTCCATCTTTTAGCTGTTGAATAGAATGTTCTATCTGTAGTTGCTGCTCCATCGAAAACTCATTCCAGAAATCAGTCCTTTCTATGGAAATCAGGCTATCAGTTCTTTCCAATAAGTGCTGTATCGTTTTTATTAAATCAAGATCATCTATTTGTATGATTTGATGGATTACATGAAGTTTTATCTCGTTGATATCCATTCTAATAGTGTTGTATTGAGCGTTAAAACAGGTATAGAAGTGATGTTTGAATGTTCAAGAATCGAACAGTATATTTTATACCTAAGAACTATGCATCTTAGCTAACTTATGATTCATGAATACAGTTGAGTATCTGACTAACTCGGAGAGAAACTAATCTCTACAACCTACTTCTTCAACTCCCGATAATACTGAAAGTAATAAGGAATTGTCTCAATCCCTTTAAAG
>CAYLPW010000016.1:0-37288 GCA_964385665.1 uncultured Saprospiraceae bacterium | reverse complement strand
AAAATTAGTCCAACTCATTGGATCGTTATCCATTCCATATAGAACTAGGATAAAGGATACGGCTATCGCTAGACTTGATAATAAAAAGATAGGAATATCTGATTTTCGACCATTCGTATCGAAATCTACTGGTAAGATGCTTCTTTGCTTCATCCTCCAAATTTAGTTAAAATTTAATATATCAATATGAATTCACGCAGCCTAATCTATAGTTAGCTATTCAGTTTTACAAGAACAGAATAAATGAAAATAGCTGAATAAGCTAGTAGATGCCAAGTCCCTACAAACAACAACGCACTACCAAGTAGGCTAAACAATAGTTGAGTAAATAGAGAATACCGCTGAAAGAATCGCTTTTTAATTAAAATCTGTAAACTCCATATTATACCCGAAAAGGTAAATATAGCGAACAACGTAGACCATTCAAATGGCGTGCTGATATTGTATCCGATAACAAAAACAATAGTAACTAGACTAAGAGAAGAAATAAGACTTCCCCATCGAAATTGATCCATAACTACTTCTTTAAGTTGTCACCCAAAAAACGCAGATCAATCCACTACCAACTCCAGCGCATTCAACTCCTGCTGCACGATATTCTCCGGCAACTCCCGATACTCATACTGCTGATTGCGCAACTGTGGTGTAAAACCAGCTTCTTGGATCGCCTTTTGAATGCCATCCGCCGTGAAACGGAAGTTGGCACCAGCCGCAGAGACCACATTCTCTTCAATCATAATACTACCGAAGTCATTCGCGCCAGCGTGCAGCGTGACTTGTGCGACTTGTTTGCCGACCGTCAGCCAAGAAGACTGAATATTAACCACATTCGGAAGCATAATACGGCTCATCGCAATCATGCGGATATACTCATCACCTGTTACGGTATTCCGAGCGCGTTTGATCTTTTTCAGAATAGTATCTTCATCTTGGAAGGGCCAAGGGATAAAGGCTAAAAAACCGTTGGCATCGGCAGGTTTTTCGGATTGGACTTGACGTAAATCAACGAAATGCTGCATTCGCTCCAGATTCGTTTCAATATGTCCAAACATCATGGTCGCAGAAGTCGTCAGATGCAATTGATGGGCTGCTCGCATGACATCCAACCATTCTTTACCGCCACATTTTCCTTTAGAAATCAATCGACGCACCCGATCACTCAGTATTTCTGCGCCTGCTCCTGGCAAAGAGTCCAAACCTGCTTCTTTCAACGCTTTTAGCACCTCATAATGCGAGGCTTTTTCTAGTTTAGCGATATGCGCGATTTCTGGTGGACCTAAGGCGTGTAGCTTTAGATTAGGATAGAGTTCTTTTAGCTCACTGAACAAATCCACGTAAAAAGCTAGTCCCAAGTCGGGATGATGACCACCTTGCAATAGCAGTTGTTCGCCACCTAGTCGGAAGGTTTCTTCTATTTTTTCTTTATATTCTTCAATGGTCGTGATGTACGATTCGGCATGACCTGGACGGCGGTAGAAGTTGCAAAACTTACAATTGGCGATGCAGACGTTGGTGGTATTCGAGTTTCGGTCAATAATCCAAGTTACGATGTCGTTAGGTACATGATGCTGACGCATTTTGTTTCCGACATACATCAGTTCTGTTGTACTTGCATTTTCAAATAAAAAAACGCCTTCTTCGGCACTTAAAAATTCAAAGTTGAGGGCGCGTTGTAATAAATCAGCTACTTGCATCGTGGTTGTCCAATTTTTTAGAGTAAAACAGCCTTGTACGAATATAGGTTGTGAAACATTTCTTAATTTTCATTTTTTATTGAAAGTTAGAATCTAGAGTGGATTTGTTTCGTTGTTCTATTGTATGTCGTCCTTGTAGCAAACAAACGAACATGAAAAAACGTATCCGAAACCGCTCCGATCTGGAACAGTACATCTTAAAATCAAAATCGCTACCTGAAGAGTTTAAGCAGGAGATCATTAGCTGGAAAGAAATTGCGCACTCGCCTTATTCCCATTCCTACTATTCTAGTAAAAGCAAACGTTGGAATCACACTCCGCTCAAGTGCCGACGTATTTCTAATCATTGGAATTTCAAAGGTAAAAGCAAGTCAGGTGGCTTGTTTATTCATTCCAAAACAGACATTCCAGTCCAGAACAATACGTATTGGACACTAGCTGAATTTAATGGAAAAGTCTGGAAGGTAATTAAATCACTGCCCATACGAAAAAGGTAGGTACTGCCAACCGCACGCAATATTTACTGTTATAGGAGAAAATAGCCAACCGAAGAGGTTGGTAGATGCCTATACCAAAACAGTTAGAAATGAAAAACGTACTATTGCTTGCCGCCGCAGTAGTCGTTGGTCTATTCACGAATCGACTTGTGCAGCCAACGACGTATTCCACCACTTCTGCCCAAGTATTGTCTATCCAAAAAGTTCGCAATGTTAAAAAAGGAGACAAACCTTTTGTTTATCGAGTCGATCTGTTATACGAGACAACATCCGGTCGACAGCAGCGTAGCAGAATGACCGCTCGTCAGTTGCCTACCTACAAGATTGGTGACGCCATCATGGTGCAATATCAAACGAATCGACCTAATCGTGTTCAAGCTGTTAAGCGCAAAAAGAAGAGAACTCGAATACACAAGAAGCCTTATCTTTGAATAAAGACTAATATCTACAGTCTAAACAACAATCAACATGAAGCAACTAAGCATTTTTATAATTAGCCTTCTATTGGCTCAAACCAGCATCGCAAAAGGCATAGAATTCTTTCAGGGAACTTGGGAGGAAGCCGTCGAAAAGGCAACAGCAGAAGAGAAAGTCATCTTTGTGGATGCTTACGCAGAATGGTGTGGTCCTTGCAAACGAATGGCACGAAATGTATTCACCGACTCGGAAGTTGGCGACTTCTACAACACCAATTTCATCAACTTGAAAGTGGATATGGAGAAAAAGAAGAACGCGCAATTTGCCAAAAACTATCCCGCTGCTGCTTTCCCGACGCTCTATTACATCGACTTTGATGGCAAAGTAGTCCATGAGGTGAAAGGCGCACGAAATGTGGAGCAGTTCATTGAATTGGGGAGAGAAGTGCTAAACAAAAACGATCGTTCAGAGCTATACGCCGAAGCCTACGAAGCTGGCGACCGAAGTCCAAAGTTGATGTATCAATATGTGAAGGCGCTCAATCAAGCTGAAAAATCCAGTTTGAAGATCGCAAACGACTACTTGAATAGCCAGCCTAACTTCAGTGATGCAGACAACTTACGATTTCTGTTGGAAGCGACTACAGAAGCAGACTCTCGTATTTTTGATTTGATGATTCAACATCGTTCGGCGATTGTTGATGCCACTTCTCAAACACGCGTCAATGAACGCATCGAACAAGCCGCCAAGGCGACGCTGAAAAAAGCATTGGAATACGATAGTGAAGAGTTATTGGAAGAAGTGCAAAATAAGATGAGAAAGCATCATCCTAACGAGGCAAATACGTTTTATTTAGAATCAGAAATGCACTTTGCACAGAAAAAGCAGGATCCAGCTCGCTATTACAAAGCATGGAAAAAATACATTCGAGAAGTTGCTGATCCCAATCCAGAGGAACAAACGCTAATGGCAGGAGCAGCGGTTCGGTCTTTTCCGACCTATCAAAAAGGGATTCAGCACGCTGAAAAAGTGGCAGAGAAAGCAGCGATGAGTGCAGAAACAGTGATGCCTCACCTGCACTATGCGGAAATCTTATTAGCTGCTGATAAGCAAGAGAAAGCGAAGCAAGCAGCTAGTCGCGGACTATACATCGCTAAGAAAAATGGCGACGGTATGCAGATGGCGAAAGCGATGCAGTTGCTACGAAAAATGGAGTAACAACTCCTAGACAGGAGGTTGTCGTTTCCCACGACGACCTCCTTTTCAACGGAAGCGAAATCAACGATCCATTACATCATCAGGTGGAGACAAAAATACACCGATTTTGAAAAACAACGCATCCTCTGGATCAAACTGAACCAATAGCTCTTCCTGCCCCACGACGAATAAGTCATTATTAAAATTCAACTGATAACCCACTTGCGCATCCAGCCATACCCACGGAACAATCTGTCGTTCTAAGGCGAGTATAAAGCGCAATTCGGCATGATCTAGTGTGTAGTTGACTGGATTTGAAAAGTCAAAATTAGTCATCGCGTACGCTTGGCTGGAGTAATTGACACCTGATAGTAAGATGGTTTTCTGATTGGGATTGTGGCGCATCATAAAGGAGACAGGCATAGTCGCTTCCATCCCCCATTTGTCGTTCAAGTTCTTATTGAACACTAAAAAAGGAATGATTCTGTTTTCTTTCTCCAAATTATGAATCAATGCCCCACCTAAACCCCACTCAAAGTCCTCGCTACGCTTGTTGCCAAATCCAAAAATGAAACTATAATTCCTAAATTTTGGATCAAAGCTCAACCATTGTTCCTGATTGCCGTTGAGCGAAAACTGAGCACTGGATAAAAGGTAATACTGACTATTGAGCGAATAAGAAGCAATCACGTTAAAGGAGTTGCGCTTGAAAGCGGATTGATCTATGGTCTCGTATAGAAAAACATCTCGCTGTCCAAAGCTATCAAAGTTGTAGTATTCACGCTCGTGTGTATAGCCACCAATTACTTTTAGATTGGGCTTTAAGACAATGGGAAATTTTGTTTTTAAGATGAAATTGGAGATGCTAGAAGTAGTCGCTGGATTATAATTGTTTTGATTCGGGTCTTGGTCTTTTTCTAACTGGCTACCTTGAATGTAGCGATAGGACAACTCCAATCCCCTAGAACGCGACTGCTTTGTGATACCTGGTCGGCAATAAATGTTTTCATACAAGTCACTGGGAGAACTCAACTGATTAGGATATAGACTTGGTCGATCTTGTGCCACTAGTAGATCAAGCGCAGACAATAGGAAGAGGAAGAAGAAAAAAATAAATTTTTGCATATAATTTTTAACCTAGCTTTTTGAATGGATGTTCACTTTTGGTACTCGTATCTTTCTACCTTAGACGCGCTCTTGGTGGATTGCTTATGTATATGGCACACTATTCGCTGCTGATAAATACGGGAAGCATATAACTTTCTCATTAGACGCTGGTTCACAACTTAAAATTATAAACTATACAATCTATGAATTATCTATCTCTGTGGAATATCTTATTATTCTGCATCGGCTCTTTTACTATATCGGCTCAAAATGAAGTTGCGGTGATTGATGTCCCATCAGACACCACACAAAACGCTCTGCTTTGGAAAGTGAGTCACTCCGATGTAGCGCAGTCCTCTTATGTATTTGGAACCATCCACATGATTGGGAAGGAAGATTACTTTTTTACCGATCAAATGAAAGCCGCTTTTGAAGAAAGTGAACAGGTCGTTTTTGAGATCAATATGGAAGACATGACCGACATGAGTGCGCAGATGTCGATGATGGGGAAGGTGTTTATGAGCGATGGAAAAACTTTGCGCGATCTACTAAACGAAGAGGACTACGAACTAGTTGCCGATCATTTTAAAGAAATGGGACTACCAATCATGTTTCTAGAGCGTATGAAACCGATGTTCTTATCGGTGTTTGCCTCTGCTGATCTGTCCCCAAATAGCTTACAAAACGGTGAAGTCGTATCGTATGAAATGGAATTAATGAAAACGGCGAAAGAGCAAAAGAAAACGATGGGCGGTCTAGAAACGATGGATTTTCAGATGGGACTATTTGATAGTATTCCCTACGATGCACAAGCGCAAATGCTATTGGAAAGCATTAAAGTCAGCGACGATAGCAACGACCAGTACCAGCAAATGGTACAACTGTATAAGGATCAAAATATTGAAGCTATGCAGAGTATGGCAACGGAAGAGGATGGTGGATTGGAGGACTACGAATCGCTTTTGTTGACACAGCGCAATGAAAACTGGATTCCACTGATGCAGGAAATGATGAAAGAAAAAACAGTTTTCTTTGCAGTAGGTGCAGGACATTTGGGGGGTGAAAAAGGAGTCATTCAGCTACTAAAGGATGCAGGTTATACGTTAGAACCCATTCGATAAATAAGACACATAATAGCTAAAAAGCGAAGTTGAACCAGAGTGTTTGGCTTCGCTTTTTTTGTTACGCTTCCCCCTCTTTATCTACTCTATCAGGCAATTATACCCTGACAAAATAAGTCGAGCTAACTGCCAAAATGACCGAAAATGACCGTTCAGAACAAAAATCTTACCGTTCAGAACATTTGGAGGTGAGAATTTGGTGATCGCCTTCCTCTCCACTTAACTTTAGCAGCACATTCATACATTACATTTTTATACACACATAGGAGATAGCTGAAAATCCTTAATCGAGTAAGCACATTACTAAATCACATTTATTTACCATGAGAACAAACAAACTGTTGGTACTCCTCCTTGGAGTGCTCCTTACTTGCCAATTGGCTTGGTCGCAAACCACTTCACCTTGGGAAATTCACGAGGGCGGCGCACTTGTCCCGATCACTCCCAGCTTTATGACCTCTCAAACTGGCAACTTATTACATGGCGATACCATAGCTTACACCTTATTAACTGGTTCTAATGCTATTCCAGGTGCAAACGATACAGGTTGGGGCTTGCTTTCAGCCTATCCAAATGGACCAGACTGTAATGCCACTGCTCCAACGGATTTATGCTACGATCCACCTGTGATGTCCATTTTGACAGACGTATTTATGAACTTGGACTTCACCTTCTTTCAAGCATTCGTTGATGTACCTGCTGGCGCAAGCGTCACTACAGCTCAGCTTCAATTTGGGGTCGTAGATGATGGCGCACGAGCTTATGTTTTCAACTCTCAGTTTCCAAATGGGGCTTACACTTCGGGTGAAGAGGCACGCTTGTACTTAAACGATGTGGTAGCAGACTTGACACCCTATATGGTATCGGGTGAGCGAAATCGTATTGTTGTGGTACAATTTGATGATGCGCGGACAGAGAGTTACTTGACGACGGCGCAGTTGATTATTGAAGTGGAGGAGGAGGTAGATGATTGTCCGCAGTATACTATCGAGGAGCAAGGAACAAGTGCTTGTGTCGGTCAAAATAACGGTACCTTTTTTATAGAGGCAAGTTGTGATGACTGTGATCCTGCTAATTTCCTTTATTCTCTAGATGGCGGAGCTACCTTCCAAGTAGAGAATCTTTTTGAAAATCTTCCTTCGGGTAATTATAATGTGGTCATTAGAAATACGGCTTTCCCAGATTGTGATCTTTCAGGAACTATTTTCCTAGCGGAAGAAGATAATCAATCGCCTACTATTGAGACTGCTGTTGCAGCAATTAATGATACATTAAATGTATGTGGTGAATATGTCTTAGATTTTGACGATTTGGGACTAGAGGTAACCGATAACTGCGATAGCAACGTAGTGGTCACGTATAGCGATACGACTTTCATGAGCGGTACTTCTACATTAACCATCACCGCCACAGATGCTACTGGTAACTTTAGCACTGCTCAAGTAGAAATAAACTTAATTGATAATCCAGCAACACTTATCGTCACTGCTGAAGATGATACGTTTGAAGGAACAAGTGGAGAGGCAGTTACTTTTAGCGCAGCTGATTTGCTTGAAAATGACATGGTTTCTGACAGTTCAGGTCTTGAAGTGCAAGATGTAACTTTGCTGGATGAAACCCAAGGTACACTAACGGACAATGGAGATGGTACTTTCACATTTACGCCTGCTGATGGGTTCACAGGTAGCGCTGCTTTAACTTATGTTGTAAAGTCGGAAGATGAGTCTTTGTTTTTTAGTGAAACTGGCAACTTCTATGAATTC
The DNA here is from genome assembly GCA_964385665.1 of uncultured Saprospiraceae bacterium. GTDB lineage: Bacteria > Bacteroidota > Bacteroidia > Chitinophagales > Saprospiraceae > JAAUTG01. The sequence continues at coordinate 29,492 of CAYLPW010000016.1, read as the reverse complement.
ATTACTGAACCTAACATTACTTGGGAGAATGCGCTTACTGCTGCGACAGAGCGCACCCTAAATGGAGTTAGTGGTTATTTAGCAACCATCACTTCTGAGGCAGAAAACGATTTCATCGTCGAACGATTAGAAGGTAACGGATGGATAGGAGCGAGTGATGCCGAAGAGGAAGGCGTTTGGAGATGGGTAACAGGTCCTGAGGAAGGACAGCAGTTTTGGCAAGGATTGTTCGCAGTTGCAGGTGGAATGTCTGTAGATGGTGCGTACAGTAGATGGGATGAAAGTGGTGATTTTTTAGAACCTAACAACTTAACTTTCAGTGATCCAGAAGGGGAAGACTATGCTCATCTCGCAGGAGAAGAACCAAATGGGGCAGAAGCTACTAAAGGAACTTGGAATGACTTCCCAAACTCGTCAAGCAATATTAGAGGCTACGTCGTCGAATACGGTGGCGTAGATGGTTGTGTGCCAGAGTTTGCGGCGACGGGGAATATTACGATTACTTATCCTGAAAACGTCGATCCCTGTGATGATGATACGGAAGCACCAGAGCTTATCTTGTTTGATGCAGACGACAATACATCTGTATTAGAACGGGACACGTCGTTCACGATATGCGATTTGAATAATTCGGGCGTAGCCTGGAGTGGAAGAGATGCTTGTGGAGAAGCGACAACAAGCACAGACATCAACTCAACTGATTTGGAAGATGGCAGACGCGAAGTAGTCTATACCATTACCGTCACCGATGAAGCAGGCAATACAACTACGCGCAACATCACCTTTATTGTAGGTTCTTCACCTGATATTATCCTATTTGATGCAGACGACAACACGTCTGTACTAGAACGAGATACATCATTCACGATATGCGATTTGAATAATTCGGGTGTCGCCTGGAATGGAAGCGATGCGTGTGGAGAAGCAACAACGAGTACAGACATTAATTCTACTGATTTGGAAGATGGCAGACGCGAAGTAGTCTATACCATCACGGCGACGAATGAAGCAGGCAACACGACTACGCGCAACATCACCTTTATTGTAGGGGATGTAGAAGCTCCAGTAGCTGATTGTCCTACAGCACCATTTATCACCACTACTGATCCTGTAAACGGAGAAATAATTGCAGTAGATGATATTCTAGCACAGATCGAAGTGGCAGACAATTGTTCCACAACTGAAGAATTAGTGCTATCCGCATCTTACGATCAGCCACTCGCTGATGAAGGATTTGTCAATGTAGAAAGAGGAGATACTATCTTTTTGAGTGGCTTGGACGAGACAACATTAACCATTGCCTTTGGAGACGCTTCGTTTAATTTCTCCGAAAACTGCGAGATCACCATTCGTTCTTCTACAGCGGGTGTTGATGAGTGTGATAATGACACCGAAGCACCTGTCATTAGTTACAAGCGAACTAGAGAATTTGAAGATGGAACAATTGTAAGAGTAGATACAGTAGAGCTGACTGAAGATTTTGAACCTAGCGAGCTCGGATGCGCCTTTTTCGATTTCTCTGATGAAACTTACGATGACTTTGCCCCTTACGATGAGCTGTTTGTAGCGGATAACTGTGATACAAATCCAACCCTCGACATCAGTGTTGATACTACGACCAATGCAAATGGTGACTTTGTTTATACACGCACTATTACAGCGTCGGATGTGAGTGGAAATACCAATTCAAAAACGGTAACATACATCACGCCTGCTGAGGAGTTGGATTGTCCAGATTTCACGTTGAATTTCTTTCTAACAGACGGAGAAGAAGTGTACATACCTACGGCAGAGGACTTTTTTATCAGTGAGTATTGCTTCCCTGATATAACATTCACTCCAGCAGAAGTAACTGCATTAGGAGAGAGCGAGATACAGATAGCAGCAACGAACAGAAATGGAGTGTTCTTTGAGTGTACAGTTACTATAGATCTAGCTTCTAATATACAAGAAAGCGTTGAAACGAGATCAGCAGATACAGCTATCGAAGCCCGTATCGCTCCCAATCCATTCTACAACCAAGCACAACTCCAAGTCAATCTCCCACAGGCAAGTCCAGTCGACATTCAAGTGCGCGACATCAGCGGACGAGTAGTGCAGAGCTTACGCTTCGCAGATGCGGTAGCTGGGCAAAACAATTTCACGATTGAGCGAAACGCATTGAGCAAAGGTGTCTACTTCATCACCGTACGAAGTGCCGATGCCTTACAAACGATACGTGTAGTCATAGCCGAATAAGAATTTATAGGTTTTTTTAGAAAGTACGCAGCCATCCTCTGGGGTGGCTGCCTTTTGCATACATAAAGTTTTTTCTGCCTAACCAAATTACATATTCCAAAGTCGTTTTATGTGTTGCTCCATCAAGTGACACCATCGTTGATTTGCCATATCACACTATGAAAATACAAAGACTTGTCTTGTCTATTATTGGTCTGTTTGCCCTAATTCACATTTCCTTAGCACAGGTGACTATCCAGCCTTGGGAAATTCACGAAGGGGGAGATCTCATTCCCATTACACCAGATATTATGACCTCCCAAACTGGCAATCTGCTGCACGGCGACACCGCAGCCTATGCTTTCATGGATATTCCCCTCGTCAACGACCCGACTTGGCAAAACCTAAACGAATACCCGAATGGTCCGGATTGCATGGGCATACCTGCTGACGCACTCTGCTATGATCCACCATTTCAGTCGATACTAGAGGATGCTTTTCGCAATCTGGACTTTACCTATTTTCAAACCTTTATCGATCTGGAGGACAATACCGAACTCATACGCGCAGAAATTCTCTTCGAACAAGTCGATGATGGTGCTCGCGCTTATGTTTTCAATGACAACTATCCGCAAGGAATAGCTCCGCCTGAAGGAGACGCTCGCTTATACTTAAACAATGTAGTCGCTGATCTATCGCCCTATCTACAAAGTGGTGCGCGAAATCGAATCGTGATTGTGCAATTTGATGACGCTAAGACAGAAAGCTATCTAACAATGGCTCAGTTAGTGGTAGAAGCCGCTGAGAATACCTGTCAACTGACTCCAATAAGTTCCAATGTAGTCAACGAAACCTGTGCAGGGAGTAGCGATGGAGTGATTGATCTTGCTTATGAATGTACGGATTGTTCTGGCTCTATTTTGTACAGTGTAGACAATGGCGAAACCTTCCAAGCGACAGGAAGATTCGAGAACTTGGCTGCAAACACGTATGACCTAATTATACAGGTAGAAGGAACACCTGCTTGTCAGGAAATGATCTCTCTGATCGTAAAAACAACACCAGACAATATCGTACCTGACCTAATCGGTTTGGAAGGGGTATCTACTTTCTCCATTGATTGTTTGGCAGAACTTCCTCTTATCTCTACCACGATTTCGGACAATATTCAAGCAGTAGATAATTGCGATCCTAATCCTGAAATCAATGTGCTAGAAGAACTCGTCACCGATAGCTTTGGTAACCTCATCGCAGTGGAACGTATTTGGACAGCTACAGATGCTTCTGGAAACACTACAGGACGAATCTTTAGAATCAACCTCACCCCCGACAACGTACCTCCTTCTTTTGTAGGTGCAGAAGAAACCCCCGACACGCTCTTGACAGTCTGCACGTCTATACTGGAAGAATCACTCTTTGAAGTCATGGACAACTGTGATGCAACGCCTGAATTGGAGTTTACGGATACGGAAGCTAGAATTGGAGAAGATAGAGTCATCACGAGAACATGGACAGCCACCGACTCCGTAGGCAATGAAAGTAGGTTGCAAAAAATATATCGCATCTCGCCTGATACGATTGCTCCAACCTTGCTTGGAACGGAATTGCTGACTGCATTCGAGTTGGAGTGTGGCGAACCGATACCAAACACACAGCCAGACACTTTGCTCCAAGCAACGGACAACTGTGGAGAGGTCAATATTCAATTTAGAGCCAGAACGATACAAGAAGGCGAAGAACAAGAGTCGCTCATTTGGACATGGGTAGCCCGAGATGCCGCTGGAAATATAGATACGTTTCGTCTGGTCAATACCATAGCGGAAGACAATACGTCACCAACTATTGTAGGGATAGAAGATTTTCAGGAAACCCGAACAGTCGCTTGTCTCGACCAAATTGACGCACCCTTAAATCTACGCGCAGAAGATGCGTGCGACCCTAATCCTCAACTTTCTATCACTGTGGACACCGTGGCGCAGTCAGACGGTTCTACATTAATTGTTTGGAACTATGTAGCCATAGATATTTCAGGCAATGAAACTAGGCAATCTATTAATGCTTTTCGTGTCATAGACGAAATCCCTCCTACCATTACGATAGCCAATCGCATCATAGAAGTCGACTACGATTTTTGTGTACCCTATCAACTTCAGGTTAGCGATATTGGATTGAGCATAACCGACAACTGCGACACTGGTATTTCTTCCTCCTTTAGCCAAATCATTTTCGACGAACCAAACACTTACCCCATCATCATTCGAGCAAGCGATGGGTCAGGCAATCGAGATAGCATATTGCTTAATCTGATTTTAAATCGAACGGGAGCGGAAGGTTTTTTTGAAGTCACTGCTGGAGCAGACGAACGGACAGTGAGCAACACAGATACGCTGCTTCTGGTAGCAGATGATTTGTTATTAAATGATGCAGCTTCTGATGGGCGCGAACTAGCCTTTCAAGAATTTTTAAATCTGCCAACAGAATCTGGCACATTGATAGACAATAACGACGGCACCTATTCTTTTGTACCCAATGCAGGATTTACTGGAACGGTTTCACTCAGCTACATCGTCAAAGAAGACAACGACGCTTTTTACTTTATAGAGAATGGACATTTCTATCGATCCATCCTGACTGTTTCCACCGCTACAAGTGCGCGTGCTGCGGCTCGAGCTAGTTTGTTGTATGAGCAAAATGGCTATTTAGCCACTATCACGTCTTCGGCGGAAAATGAATTTATTGCCAATAGAGTAGTGCAACTACCCGCTTGGATAGGAGCTTCAGATGTCGAGGTAGAAGGCGATTGGGTATGGACAGGAGGATCAGAAAACGACCAATCATTTTGGGAAGGAGATAGTCTAGGAAGTGCCGTGAATGGTAGCTACGCCAATTGGGCAGTGGGACAACCGAGCGGACAGGCAGATCATGATTATGCCTATTTTGATGATTTTTTTGACACTTGGTACGACAGCCCCAACGAAAATGATTTCGTCAACGGTTACCTTATCGAATATGGAGAGGACAACGCTAGTGATTGCCCGTCAACGGTAATCGCTATTGGAGAAGTAAGCATTAATGTAGTCGCTGCTCGCCCTGTTATCGACGCTCCAATGCCTATACCAGCTAGTACTGAATTGCTGGTCGCTCCCAATCCATTCACCACCACGACTCAAGTTCAATTTGAAGTAACAACTGCTACAACAGCAGCTTTCGCTTTATACAATAGTCAAGGACAGATGGTGCAGACTTGGAATTTTAATGACTTGCCAAATGGACAGCATCAGTTTGCAATAAACGCGCAACAATTAGCAAATGGCATTTATTGGCTGCGCGCGCAACTAGGAACGACGACTAGCTATCAAAAAGTTCTTTTAACTCAGGAACGGTGAAATAATAAGTTCCCGATTTAGAGCGAAGTTATTTTTGGTTTAGTCAAGGCGAAAAACGTAGACGATGCAGGGCATCAGCGAGGCTTTTCAACGAAGAATAAACTAAAAAGAACGAGTTAAAAACAGGAAGTTATTGTTTGACCGTTCCTCAATAGATAAGATAGACAAAAACTCAATCGCTGCTTATGAAATTATTTCGACTATACATTAGCTTATGCTTTTTGCTCTACGCCAGTTGGAGTAGTGCGCAAGGCGTACAATTCGGACAATGGCGAATCAATGAAGGAGGTCCACTTGTCCCCATCACAGAGGATGATTTGACTTCTCTTTTTGGAAATCCAGTCCACGGTGATGCCAATGGATATTCTTTCGCGAATATACCTAGGCGATTTGATCCAGGTTGGCAATCACTAGATGCGTATAATTTGCGTACTGGCTCGCCCTGTGCGGACACGGAAGGAAGGGAGCTATGTTATGCACCACCAATTGGGTCTATATTGATGGGCTTCATGGAGAATTTAGACTTTACGTATTTCGATATTGATGTCAACATCGAAGCGAATGTAGAGCTAGAAGAGTTCGTCGTTCGCTTCAACGAAGTCGATGATGGTGCGCGCGTCTATGTCTACAATACTAGATTTCCTGAAGGTATCTTTCCAGTAGGTCAAGATGCTCGGCTATACGCTACGCCTACCAACGCAGACATCACAAATTTTTTAGAAATAGGAGCGATCAATCGGATCGTGATCGTCCAGTTCGATAATGCAAGGACAGATAGCTATCTGACCAATGTGGAGCTATTGGTGGATACATTTGACCCAAATGATATTTGTAGTGAACTAGAAGTGCCTGCTATTGAAACAGTCTACCAAAACGCTATGGTCGATGGCGATCAACTCTTCTTCGGACAAGCCGTCGTCTCGAATAACGAACAGTTTCGCCTACGTACTACTGAAGACTGCCGCCTCATCGTGGAAGAAGTTCGTTTAGAGACCTGCGACGAGACTGGCGAAATGGGTTTTATTGTCGGTGATGAAATCTGGTCATTGGAGGATAGTTTGTCTATGATGGTGGACTCAGTGGGAAACTGTCGCCTAGATTTTGGCAATGACGGTATCTGTTTTGAAAATGGAAATAGTGATCCACTCTGGTGTGCCGATACAGGTGATAATATACCAGTGACGCTCAAATTATTGGACGATGGACGAGTCGTCATTTGTGACGAAAATGGCGATCCGATTTGGACATCTACGCCAGAAGTTTGTGTGGATGTCGATCAAGATGGTGAATGTGATGTAGCGGGTGCATTGGACTTTGATGGACAAAATGACCAAGTGACTGCCAATTTTGAAAGTTTAGGCATTACCGATGAATTTACAATAAGTTTTTGGATCAATCCAGACCGTTTGAATATCGGCGATCAAATTCTGTTCGATTGGCGAGGCATGGATGGCTTCTTCACAGGACGTATTTTCTTTGGCAACCAGCTTTTTATAGATGCAGATACGCCAGAAAGTTCTGTCTTTATAGGTGTACGAGACCAGCCACTGATCGAAAATGACTGGCAGCATATCGCTTTGACCTACGATGGAGAAGAGTTCGTCATCTACTACAATGGAATGCGCGTCAACAGTGCTGAACTCAGTGGTTCGTTCATCAACTTCAACCAGCTAAAATTAGGACACTTCTTCAACCAAGCTCATTTCGATGGTCAAATGGATGAATTCCGACTATGGAGACGGTCGTTGAGCATAGAGGAAATCAGAGCGACCAGGGACTGTGAACTAGAAGGAGACGAAACCGATTTGGTGATTTACTACGACTTCAACCAAGGGCTACTGGAAGGGAACAACATCGAAGTGGATCTGCTATTGGATCGAAGCGGTATACCTCAAAACGGACAGCTCAACAACTTCGCACTCCGAGCATCTAGCTCCAATTGGGTAGTCGGTTTAGACTTCCCCAACTGCGCTGCTATCAACGAGCAAGCCTCCATCGAAGTTCGCCAAGCAATCGCACCACTAGCGATCAATGTGCATCCTAATCCAGCAACGGATTTTTTGCAAATTGAACGATCAACAACCAATACGGAAACAATAGCTAGACTACTGCTACTCGACCGAAGCGGCAGACAAATTTGGACGACGCAACTAGAGACTGACCAACAACAGCTAACCATCGATCTCAGTCCATTCAGCAATGGGCTATACTACTTAGCCTATCAAGTAGATGGGCAAACGTACAGCAAACAATTGATTATTCAACGATAGTGTACTGGTACAGCTAGAGTGCAACCCGTTTGCCTCTAGCTGCTTTTGATTTTGGGTAGGGAAATGCTAATTCGGCGTAAAAGTGCTTGCGACTTTTCGTTGGCGAAGCCGTATGAACACCCAACTTTGTCATCAGTCGTTATCAAATCCTTATTTTGAATAAACTGAACGAACAAGTCATAGATATTAATCAGTTACTGCGTCCTTTTTTGCGCTATTGGTACCTCTTGCTTATCGGAGTAGTGTTAGCAGTAGCAACGGCGTATTGGTACCTTCGTCATGCGACACCTACTTACCAAGTCAAAGCCACCGTACTGATTCGAAATCAACAAGCCAACGGCTTGACAGAAGAAGTCCTACAAAAAAAGATGCTCGGTATGCACGCCTCTTCTGAAGTATACGAAGATGTACGCCTACTAAAATCAAAAGCACTGATGGAAGCAGTAGTGGATAGCCTTCAGTTGCATTATCAAATCAGCCACTCACCAGACAGATGGCAAAGTATTGACCAATATAGCGATCATCTTATCGATTGGGAAAAAACACAATTACCGATTGGCAGCTATCAACTTCAAATCCTAGACACATCTACCTACGAACTGTCAATAGCAGAACGCCTAGTTCTCCGAACTCAATTTGGTCAAAAAGACACCACTACCTATGGAATTATACAGCTTTCATTGACGAAAGAAGCGACACCACAGCTCGGCAATTACCTCATCAATAGCTACCAAAAAACAGACCGCGCCAATCATTATTTATCCCGACTAGGAGTGACCTACAACGAAAAAGAGCCAACTATTCTTGATCTGTATCTGGAGGACGAAGTGCCAGAACGAGGTAAGCACATCTTATCAGCAGTCATGGAGACGTATAATGAGATGACGCTAGACGACAAAAGCAAACACCGTCGCAATACGCTTCAGTTTATTGATGAACGATTGGAACTATTGGAACGAGAACTGACTCAAGCAGAACGGGACGTAGAGGGCTACAAAAATAGAGAACAACTGGCGTTAGATTCAGAAAGCAAAGTGCCTTTCTTGCAGGATCGTCTTGTCTATTTTGAGGAACGCTTGATCGATGTAGACATCCAACTCAATAAGCTGAACTATGTAGCCAATCTTTTAGCGAACAATGAATACACGTTCATACCAATCGTGGATTTGGGAGAACAAAATGCAGGATTAACGACCCTCATCGACGAATATAATACCTTAGCACAGCAAAAAAAACAATTGGAACAAAGCGTAACGGCACAGTTTCCAGCCATACAAGTATTGGATCAACAATTGGCACAACTTAGTGTCAGTCTACAAGAAGAAGTGACTAAAAATCGAGCTAGTTTAGTAGATACACGTGCTGAATTAACCCAAAAACAAAAGGAATACGTAGCTCAATTAAATGCCACACCTCGCCGCGAACGGGAACTGGGAGAGCAAGAGCGACAGCGCGTCATCAAAGAGAAACTCTATCTTTATTTGTTGGAAAAAAGAGAAGAGGCCGCTATTGCTACAGCAGCCTTAGTCGAGAATGCAAAAGTAATCGACGCGCCTTACACCACCGTACAGCTATCGCCCAAACCTGCCAGTACCTATTTGGGTGCTTTCTTGGGTGGCCTTTTTCTACCAGGCGTATTGTTGCTAAGTTTTGCCCTATTCGACCGTCGGTTGCGTGATATGGAAGAGGTGACACAAGCAACCGATGTACCAGTTTTAGGCACGATTATTCAATCAAAAAATGAGCAAGCTTTACTCGCTGAAACGCAGCACCAATCTGCCACAGCTGAAACATTTAGAAGCCTACGTACCAATCTGGAGTTATTCGTAGAACCACAAGTCATCGTGCTGACTTCTTCTTCGACTTCGGAAGGCAAAAGCTTCACGTGCGTCAATTTAGGCATGAGTTATGCGCTGACGAATAGAAAAGTGGTGCTTGTCGATTTTGATTTGCGTCGTCCACAGTTGGCGAACTATCTAAATCGACCTGACCACAAAGTAGGTGTCGCGCAGCATCTGGCAGGTACGGCGGACTATTTAGACATTGTTCATACCCATCCAGCTCATCCTTGTTTGCACTACATTCCTTGCGGTACGCCCCCCAACTATCCAGCCGAATTGTTGCTGCATAATCGAGTGCGTGTTTTGATTGAGCAGTTGCGTGCAGATTTTGAATTGGTTATCTTGGATTCTCCTGCGGTGGGTTTGGTTGCTGATAGTTTGTTGCTGTCTAAATATGCGGATGCTAGTTTGTACGTGACGCGTATAGGAGTGACTTATAAAAAGGATTTAGCCTTAGTAAATGAATTACACGCTGCCAACAAATTCAACAATATGGCGTTGGTCTGCAACGGACTTTCTTCCAGTCGAATCAGCAAACGAGCGTACCAAAGTGGCTATTATAGTAAATAGCTATCTGATTTTGAAACCTACAAGACCTATAAGTAAGGCAATCGCATAAAGAATGATAATAGCTATTACCTATTCTTTATACAACAGGTTTATCCAGAGTACAACGGTAGATTTGCAAAATCTGCCAGACCTGCCCGACTTGGCTGTTCAGGCGGGTTTTGTAAATCTTTTTGAGCCATAACCACCTATATTTATTTGATGCGACTCCCCTTCCACTAAACTACACCACCCAATCTTTCGACAAAAAATACAATACTTACTCGCGCATCCGTTACTGCGACCCTGGAGCAATTGGCTACAACTGACTGCCGTCACTGGCATCGCTCAAATTGCTGTTCAAGCGATTGCCTTTTGTTCGGGCATTTTAGTCATTCGACTGCTGCCGCCCGAAGAATATGCGCTCTATACTTTGGCAAATACGATGTTAGGCGCAATGGCAATTCTAGCAGATGGCGGCATTTCCTCTGGTATCATGGCGGAAGGAGGAAAGGTCTGGCAATCGCCCAAAAAACTAGGTAGCGTTATCCATACTGGTATTCGATTGCGTTCCAAATTTGCGATTGGTAGCCTGTTGGTCGTCACACCAGTCCTATTTTATTTATTGCGTCATCATGGAGCGAGTTGGTTAGTGAGTATACTGATTTTTCTGGCATTGATCCCCACATTTTTTGCTTCTTTATCAGGCAAAATACTAGAGATCGTTCCCAAATTGCATCAAGATGTTCACCATTTGCAGCGAATACAAATAGGCAGCAATAGCGGTCGTTTGGGACTTTTAGTATTGACGCTATTTGTCTTTCCAGTTGCGTACGTTGCCATATTAGCGACGGGATTAGCACAGATTTGGCTAAATAGTCAACTGCGTCGTCGCGCCCGAAAGTTTATTACACCCACACGCACTGTGGATGCCGTGGCGCAACAGCGAGTGTTACAGTTGGTCAAGCGGCTGTTGCCTGGTGCTATTTATTTTGCTTTTTCAGGACAATTAATGATTTGGCTGATTTCCTTTTTTGGACAAACTGAAAACGTAGCTCAAGTAGGTGCTTTAGGTCGGATTACGGCTACGCTAGTCGTCTTTCAAGTCATCATAGCAACCTTAGTCGTTCCCTATTTTTCAAAAAACCAACAACACAAAACACGTATTCTACGTGCCTTTTTCTGTCTACAGATCGGTTGTTTAGTATTCACTGGGCTGTTGAGTGGCATTGTGTTTTTAGTGCCTGGATTTATCTTAAGCATATTGGGAGAAGCTTATCAGGATTTGGAGTATGAACTTTTGCTGATGTCAATATCTGCTTGTCTAGGACTTATTTCGGGAGCGGTGCATCAAGTGGGTGCGGCTATGAGTATCGTGCCTCCACCTTGGTGGCTCATTCCCTACATGATGGTAGTACAAATAGGATTGATTTTTGTCTATGATTTCAGCATAGTTAGTGAGGTCATTTGGTATACCATCACGACTTATGTTGCTTCGCTACTTTTCCAATACAGTTATTTTTTATGGAAAGTGATGACATCCTCCTCAAACGAAGCAGCATGAGTGTTGTCTGTACGCTTTTCGAGGGCAACTATCACTACGGAGTGGGCGCACTTGTCAATTCGCTTTGTGAACAAGGGTTTGAAGGAACTATTTGGGCAGGGTATAGAGGCGAACTGCCGTTTTGGGCAAAGACAGCGCAGCTGGAAAACGACTATGCTGTTCTTCGAGTGAGCGAACAAGTGCAGGTTCATTTTCTGCCGCTTCAAACCGACTACCATTTCACGAATTACAAACCGATCTTTCTGCTCAAATTGTGGAAAGACTATTGTTCGGAGGCAAACACTCTATTTTATTGCGATCCAGATATTATCGTGAAACACCAGTGGCGTTTTTTTGAAGAATGGGCGAGCGAACACATTGCGCTTTGCGAAGATGTTAATTCTCCATTACTTCCCAAAGATCCAAAACGCTTGGCTTGGCAACGTTTTTTTGAAAAATATCAGATCGCGCTGCCATTGAATATAAGCACATATGCAAATGCAGGTTTTATTGGACTACCCAAAAAATACAGTGCCTTTCTAGCGACTTGGCGCATGCTGCATCAAAAAATTGCGCAAGAAACCGAACAGCTTTCTATCTCTTTTCTACCTAGCGTAGATGGGCAAGCAACAACTCTAGACAGCACCTCGCTCTTCTACGCTGGCGATCAAGACGCGCTGAATTGTGCAGCTATGATTCATCCAAATTGGCTGTCGATCAGCGACAAAAGTGCTATGGATTTTGACCGATATGGCTATTTATTGTCCCATGCTATCGGCGCACACAAACCTTGGAATGCTGCCTATCTGAAGCTGGCATTGGATGGTCGAAGAGTCGGTTTAGTGCATCGCTTATTTTGGCAACATACCCAATCGCCTATCCAATTGTATACGCCCCAACAGCAGCGTTGGAATCGTTGGCGACTTCAATTAGCCGCTTTCATAACTAATTTTTACAATAGAGGATAAGTGCTTCGCGTAACCTTCATCTGCGGCAACTTAGAATCAGGCAAAGACGGAATAGGAGACTATACCCGTTGTTTGGCAACTGAACTGATTCGACAAGGACATCAAGCTACCATCATTGCGATAGAAGACAGGTATTGCAAGTTGGTAATGGAAGAAGAACAAGACCATGGCGGAACGAGTGTTTCGACCTTGCGCTTGTCTAGAAACCTACCTCTTGCTGCTCGAAAAAAGCAATTGATTCACTACTTAGACGAGCAAAAAACAGCACACATCAGTCTGCAATATGGAGTCTTTTCGTACCACCCGAAAGGTTTGCCTTGGCGGTGGCATCAAGTGTTTCAATCACTACAGAAAGAGCGATATTGGCACATCAACTTTCATGAACTATGGTTAGGGATTCCGCTACAATCCTCTTTCAAAGAAAAAATATGGGGAAGGATGCAACGACTACTTATCCTTGATTTATTGAAACAACTGAAACCAAAAAGCATTCAAACGCACACTGCTGTGTACTACGCTGCCCTACAGCAACACTGTTCTATTGCCTATCAATTGCCACTGTTTTCTAACATTCAAAAAGTGCCATTAGTAGCTATCAACTTATCTCCTGCTGCTCTAAAAATCATCGTATTCGGAACGATTTATTCTAGTGAAAAAGCGACTGCTTTCTTTCAGGAATTGTCTGCTTATTCGATCTCCAATAGTCAACCAACAACCATCTACTTCATTGGTCGAAATGGTTCTCAGAAATGGCAATGGATTCGCCTAATCAACCAACATGCAGCAATTGTCTATCAAGACATAGGTGCATTACATGTAGCGAAGATTTCTAGCTATTTGCAGCAAGCAGACCTAGGCATTACGACTACACCTTTCCCACTAGTAGGCAAAAGTGGAGTGGTGGCCAGCTATCTGTTGCACGCTTTGCCAGTGCTGTCTGTAGCCTCTGAATGGACAAGTAGATACACTGATGCTTCCGAAACGAGGGGTGTCGCTACGTATCAAACAGGACAGTTAACAGCTACTTTAGATCAATTGCTATTCTCTTCGCCGAAGGGTGTAACGCTTTCGGCAGTAGCGAGCCGTTTTGCCGATCAATGCTTACAAACTGTCCATTCGAATAATTCCTTTGCCCAATGAATATCCTCTTGTTAACAGACCGATTCGCGCCCGATATCGGAGGCATAGAAACACATTCCTATTTGTTGGCACGCCATTTCGCTAACAGCGGATACAAAACTGTAGTCGCTACTCATACCGCAACAACAGCGACGACCAATTATGCTTTCCAAATAGTACGAACACCAAGTTGGCGACAGCTCGTTCATTGGCATCGTTGGGCGGATGTAGTATTAGAAAATAATCCTAGTATTCGATTGACCTTCCCTAATTTATGGATTCGTCGACCGCGAGTCGTCAGTTTACACACTTGGCTACCCAAAACAACCACTTGGAAGGGGAAACTAAAAAAATGGTGGGTCAGTCAGGCACATACCGTCATAGCGGTCAGTGAAGCCCTGCGAGTCGGGACTTTCCCAAAGGCACAAGTTATTCATAATCCTTACGAAGACGACTTATTTCAGTCAAAACCAACAGACCGAATAGGCTTTGTTTATTTAGGTCGATTAGTGTCAGACAAAGGTGTTCAGGTAGCGATAGATGCTTTACATCAGTTATTACAGAAAGCACAGCAAGAAAATATGGATACTAGACAATTGCAGTTGACCATCATTGGAGAAGGAGCGGAACGATCTCAATTAATGAAGCAAGTAAGCAGTAAACAGTTGCAAAAAAACGTCCACTTTGCAGGAGCGTTGCGTGGAGAAGTCTTGGTGACAGCATTACAGCGACATGCCGTTATCGTCGTGCCTTCTGTTTGGGCAGAACCCTTTGGCATGGTCGCGCTAGAAGGCATGGCGTGTGGTTGTTTGCCGCTCGTGACAGCTGTAGGTGGACTGCCTGAAGCTATTGGTGCAGCTGGTCTTTGTGTGTCTAAAGAAAATGCAAAGGAGTTAGCGGACGGGATGTTGCGTTTACTACAGGATGAGCAGTTGAAAATAGGTCTGAAAGCGGCAGCAGTAGAACACCTAAAACAGCATCGTGCTGCGACGGTGGCAGATCGTTATTTGGCGGTTTTAATAGCGGCAACAGCAACAGCAACAACTCAGCCACTTACAAAACAACCGACATGATTGTACTCTCGCATCCTACTGGCAATCAAAATTCTAGAGCTGTGTTACGTGGACTCGCAGATGCCCAATTGCTGCATAGCTTTCACACGTCCATCGCCGTATTTCCAGACTCATTTTGGGGCAAACTAGGGGGGCAGTTGGGTACAACGGTACGACGCAGATCTTACGATGATGCGTTGAAGCCTCAGATTGAAACGTATCCTAAGTACGAATTAGCGATGCGCGTAGCCCAACAATCGAAGGTGGTAAAACAACTGTGGTATAAGGGCGAATCGCCATCTATGTATCATGCTTGTCAACACATAGATCGACGCATCAGCCACTATCTTCAACGAGAAGCTGGCAGGTCACTGAAAGCCGTTTACGCTTACGAAGACATGGCACTTCGAGCGTTTGAGCAAGCCAAAAAGATGGGTAAGTTGTGTTGCTATGACCTACCGATTGGGTATTGGCGCGCCTATCACGATTTGCTAGGTAGCGAACGACAGAAACAAACAGATTGGGCAGTCACGCTAGGCGGATTCAACAGCCCACCAGAAAAATTAGCCCAAAAAGATAAGGAACTAGCCCTCGCCGATCACATTTTTGTAGCCAGTCAATTCACAAAAGAGACCTTGTCCTATTATCCTGAACCTTTGAAAGCAGCGATTCATCTTATTCCTTATGGCTTTCCCGAAGTTGCTACCGCAGAGCGACACTATGATTTTCAGTATCAAAAAAGACCTTTACGTTTGTTGTTCATAGGAGGACTGTCGCAGCGAAAAGGCTTGTCTTATTTATTTGAAGCCGTAGAGCAGTTAGGCGAGGCAGTGGAGTTAACAATAGTCGGCAACAAACAAGCCGTCGATTGTCCAGCGCTGGATGCCGCCTTACAACGACACACTTGGATTCCTTCGCTACCTCATGCAGCTATTTTACAACTGATGCGTCAGCAAGATGTCTTGCTATTTCCTTCTTTGTTCGAGGGGTTTGGATTGGTTATCACGGAAGCCATGTCGCAAGGCACGCCAGTCATCGCCACCGAACGAACAGCAGCCCCTGATCTCATCACGCACGGAGAGGATGGATGGATTATACCTGCTGCTTCGACACCAGGTATTCAACAAGCGATAGAACAATTGTTGCTGACCCCCCAAAAAGTACAACAAGTAGGGAAAGCAGCCAAACGAAAAGCGCAGCAACGCCCTTGGTCGGTCTATCAACAACAAATGGCAGATCGGTTACAAGCAATCCTCAATAGATGATCTACACCACTCAACAAATAGGTGGAACAATTACAGTGGAGCAGCTTTTGAAAAAGGGCATTTATCTTTATCTACTTTTATTGCTGGTCGAAGGTGCGCTACGCAAATGGTTGCTGCCAAGTTTGGCGACACCTTTGTTAGTTGTTCGTGATCCGATTGCTCTAGTTACTTTAGGGATGGCCATCTACCATCGCTATTTGTATTGGAATATCTACCTAGTCGGTACGTTTTTGATCGGCGGCAGCGGCATTGTAGCTGCGCTGCTGTTTGGACATGGGAGTTTGCCGGTGACGCTGTTTGGGTCTAGGTATTTGTTAATTCATTTTCCATTTCTCTTTCTGATGGGAGCGTTGTTGGATCGAAACGATGTGCTACGCATCGGACGATTTATAGTCAGCTGCACGCCCTTCATGACGCTCCTTATTGCTGCCCAATTTTTTAGTCCACAATCTGCTTGGATCAATCGAGGCATTGGAGGGGATTTGGCTGGTTCAGGGTTTTCGGGTGCTATGGGTTACTTTAGGCCTTCGGGCATCTTTTCGTTTACTTCTGGCACTACCACTTTTTTTAGTCTGGCAGTCGTGTTCATCACCTATTTTTGGTGGAGTTCTACCAAAAGTTGCTCTAAAATTGTGTTGTGGGTAGCGACCATTGCCGCTCTGATCGCGATTCCGTTGACAATCAGTCGTGCGTATTTTTTTCAAATTGGCTTGACCTTAGTGTTTGCTACTTGGGTGAGTTTGCGTCATCCTGCACAGCTGCTTCGACTGTTTGCTAGCGCATTATTAGTAAGCGTTTTATTGATCGCTTTTAGCCAATTAGAATTCTTTCAGATCGCTACCGCTGCCTTCGCCGCTCGATTTGAAGGCGCAAACGCGCACGAAGGTGGCGTACAGGGCGTTTTGGGTAACCGATTTTTGGGCGAATTGACCACCGCTATTCTGAATGCAGCAGAACATCCCTTTTGGGGATACGGATTGGGCATCGGCACGAATGCTGGGCAAGCACTATTGACTGGGCAAGCTATTCCATTTGTTTCTACGGAAGGCGAATGGCAACGCATATTGAGCGAGCTAGGTACTTTTTTAGGGCTAGGAGTCATCACGATGCGCGTAGGATTGGGGCTAGAAATCAGTCTACGCGCTTGGCATCGGATACAATTGGGGGATGTACTGCCTTGGCTGTTGTTGAGTTTTGGATTAATTCAAATCACCATTGCCAACTGGGCACAACCTACGTCTTTGGGTTTTTCTACCATTATGGGTGGGCTGTTGTTAGCCAGCTTTCAACACGCGGAGGAGTAGACGCGTTTGTTGTCCCGCAACTTTCCGCTGCTGGACAACTTCACGCACAACTACTTAAAAAAATGGTCTACTATCTACTATCTAATGTCTAACAGCTGCAAAGCTACCATGCCACAACAAAACATAAAAGTCACCTACTTCCAGCGCCGACCACGACCGAATTTCAACTTTAGTATAGAAACTATTTTTGAGGAAGTCAGAAAAGAGCTAAATGACCAAATCGAAGCTAAAACGATACGCTGCGTACAGTACAACGAGGGCTGGTACAGCAAACTCGTCAACATCTGGCAAGCACTAGTACAACAAAGCACAACCGTCAATCATATCACTGGCGAAGTCCATTTCTTAAATCTGTTGATGCGCAAACAGACCGTACTATTGACGATACACGACTGTCGATTTTTGGAACGAAAAAAAGGAATTAGTCGAAAGATCATACAGTGGTTGTACTTAAATGCGCCAGTCAAGAAAGCTAGGTATATCACAACTGTTTCTGTTGCTACGAAACAAGATATTGTCAAATATACAGGCTGCGATGCTGACAAAATCAAAGTCATTCCCGTTGCCGTCGCGTCTCACTTCCAGCCGAGTCCAAAACCTTTTAATACTGCATGTCCGACTATTTTACAGGTTGGGACTGGCGAAAACAAGAACCTATTGCGATTGATCGAAGCTCTTCAGACCATTCCTTGTCGGCTTGCTATCGTCGGCAAACTGAGCGAACAGCAACTTACTCATTTAGAACGCTACAACATCAATTACACCAACGCTTATGGCATCTCTGATGAAGAAATGGTGCAGCAGTATCAGGCGTGCGATCTGGTGGCTTTTGTCTCCACATTTGAGGGTTTTGGGATGCCCATCATTGAAGCGAATAGTATAGAGCGCGTAGTCATTACGAGCCATCTTTCTTCCATGCCTGAAGTAGCGAACGATGCCGCTTTGCTAGTCGATCCATTCGATGTAAGTGCTATCCGAGCAGGTGTATTGCGACTAATTGATGACTCCAGTTTACGCGACCAATTACTAGCAGCTGGCAGAAACAATAAACAACGTTTTCAAGCTGCGCCCATTGCACAGGCATATTTCAGTTTATACCAAAAAATTGCGCATGCCTAACAGGACAGTAGCCACTAGCAAACGAATAATAGCCTTGAAAATTCTATTCCCAACTGGCAGCTTTTACCCAGCCCAGACAGGCGGACCAGACAATAGCGTTTACTGGTTAACAAAAGCACTGACACGCCAAAACACGGACGTTCGTATCGTTTCGACAACTCGTGGATTACCAGAAACTGTCCAACACAATCAATGGCAACAGCAACCATTTGGACGTATTATCTACACCAACAATTGGGTACATTATTTGCCATTTCGCTTGCTACAAAAAGCCCAGCGTCAGCTACGTGAGGCAGATGTGTTGCATTTGACCATGATTTTTTATCCAGTCTCCTTTTTGATGGCATTTTACAACAGATGGTTCTATAAAAAGCCAATGGTTTGGTCGATTCGTGGCGATTTAGACCCGCCAATGTTGGAGCGCAGCAAATGGAGAAAACGAGTGGTACTCGCGCTGATTCGACAATTCTTGAAGAAACATAGTCTATTTCACGCTACTTGTGCTGCTGAAGTAGAATACGCGAAAAACGTTTTAGGAGAAGACATTCAAATCGTTGAGCTGACCAATTATATGGAATTACCTAAAAAGGTGGAGGTAGAGAAAGCACCTTATTTCCTTTTTCTAGGACGTATTGATCCGAAAAAAGGAATAGATCGGTTGATACGCGCCTTAGCAACATCTACTTCTTTTCAACAATCGGCTTTCACCCTGAAAATTGCAGGAGCGGACAACAACGAATACGGTCGCTACCTCCAACGACTAGTCGACGATTTGCAGCTCGCAGACCGAGTTGAATTTTTAGGACTCGTGAAAGGCAGTGCTAAAGAAGAACTTTTGGCAGCCGCCTACTTTTTGTTCATGCCCTCGCATACGGAAAACTTCGGTATAGTCGTCGCGGAAGCACTGGCGCAAGGAACGCCCGCTGTCGCTTCCATCTACACGCCCTGGCAGTCTTTGGAACAAGCAGAAGCTGGCTTTTGGAGAGACAATTCAGTAACGGCTTTACACGCTACGATTGACCATATTCTACGCCTGCCGTCCTCTACTTACGAACGGATGTGTCGACAAGCAAAGCAAGTAGCTCATCAACGCTTCGATGTTTACCAACATATTAATAAATGGGAGAAAGTATATGAACAACTTCAATAGTTCTCTTTCCATTGCTTTTGTTGTCAATCCACTTGGCATGGAAGGTCTCGGAGCCACGCTTTTGTCTATGCTGCTGCACTGTACGGATATGTCAAGACTGCGGTTACATTTTATCGGTGATGGCTTGACGACGCATCATCAGCAAATGATTATCCGACTTTTGACAACAGTTGATTTTGATGGACAGCTAGAGTTTATTCCATTTCGAGCAAAAGATCACTTTGGACACCTTCGTTCTCTGCACGGTGATTGGACGGCTTATGGGTGCTTATTGATTCCAAAACTGATTGACGCCGATCGCGTGCTGTATCTAGATAGCGATATGCTGATTTGTAGGGATGTGTTGGCTGTTCTTTCCATTCCGCATAATGGAAAAGCATTAGGAGCGGTGCGCGCTAGTTCTGCTCAGTATGCTTTAGAAAGTAACTTTTACATTCGTACGCTAGGTTGCGCTCCCGATATGCCGACTTTCAACAGCGGCGTACTTTGGATCAATGTAAAACAATGGAAAGCCCAACAATTGGATCAAAAAATCAATGTTCTTGGTGCGAGGCATGGGACTCATCTGCTAACTGCTGATCAAAGTCTTCTCAATGCCTTAATGCAAGGAGATTTCATTTTTCTTCCACTCACTTACAACGTAGAATGTTCCCCTACTTCCGTTGTTGCTTGCGTTGTACCTGACGAAAGTATCGTCCACTTCTTTGGTTCTCCCAAACCTTGGGACTACATGGGCGCGTACATTCATCCAGCTTATAAGCTTTGGGAACGCTATCAACTTGATTTTTGGAGAACGAGTAGCAAAACCCAACGATGGCGACGCTCTTGGCATATCCGACGAAGCATTGCGCGCGCATTGATACACAAACTGTTTCCTGTAAAAAGCATTCGTTCACGTTCAGTCACTTCCACATGAGTAGTCCATTTTCCGATCCATTAAGCATCATCGTACTAACTTATAATGAAGCGAAGAATTTACCCGATCTCCTCCATAGTTTGGAGGGATTGAATGCTCCTATTTTTGTAGTGGATTCCTATTCTACAGATGCTACATTGGATGTACTAGCTGCAGCTGCTATTCGCTATGTACAGCATCCTTTCGAGAACTACGCGGCTCAACGCAATTGGGCGCAAGCGAACAATCCATTCTACACAGAATGGGTGTTGCATTTAGATGCAGGAGAACGCGCTACCCCTGAGTTGATCGATTGGTTGAAACACAGTTTTGATGCCAATACAAGCGATACGGATGGTTACTTAGTAGCACGTCGAGCTATTTTTTTAGGCAAATGGATGCGGTACGGTGGCTATCATCCCATTTACCATTTGCGGCTTTTTCGAGTCGCCAAAGGGTATTGCGAGCATAAAGCCTACGACCAACATTTTGTTAGTTCTGGTCATGTAACGACCGCACCGATTGGGGTAGATATTTCGGACACGGTCATGGCAGATCTTCGTTCGTTTACAGTTCAACATGCGCGTTGGGCAGTATTTGAAGCCGTCGATAGCCTGCAACAACAGCAAGATAGCGGAGAGGTACAAGCCAAACTATTGGGTAATCCAGTGGAACGGCGACGTTGGTGGAAAACACATATTTTCCAGCGTACCCCACTTTTTGTGCGCAGCATCGCCTATTTTTTCTATCGCTATTTTTTTAAGTTAGGTTTTTTGGATGGAAAAGAAGGGTTAGTTTTTCATGTATTGCAAGGATTTTGGTTTCGCTTTTTAGTGGATAGCATCACCTTAGAAATTCAAAAAGAGCTGCCCAACAAATCGCTACAAACCATCGTGCAAGACAACTATCAACTAGATGCAAAAGCCATTATCAACTCATGATACCTCTATCGACAAAAACGCGTACTTATCAGGATTTAAGTCAGTTCCAAATGCCCGACGACTTTCGAGGCAAACCAGCTTGGTTCGTCCAATTGTGGTGGATCGTTCAGGCTCTATTGTTCAAAACATCACCACAGTTCATGTATGGTTGGCGGCGTTGGCTGCTGCGACTTTTTGGAGCAAAAATTGGCAAGCAAGTGACCTTACGTCCTAGCGTGCATACACAGTTTCCTTGGAAGGTGACAATTGGCGACTACTCTTGGGTGGGCGATGATGTGGTGTTGTATAGTTTAGGCGAAATCGAAATCGGCAAAAACGTCGTCATTTCACAGCGGTCATACCTGTGCACTGGCTCACATGACTACGAACAGATCAGTTTTCCAATTTATGCTCAAAAAATCGTTCTAGAAGATGAATGTTGGTTGGCTACGGACGTGTATGTCGCTCCCAACGTGTGGATCGGACGAGGCACAGTCGTCGGCGCACGATCTTCTGTTTTCAAAAACTTACCTGCTGGCATGATAGCAGTCGGTTCACCTGCTCAAGTGGTACGCCCTCGCGCATGAATATTTTGTTGTATGGCATTCACTACGCGCCTGAGTTGACTGGCATTGGTAAATACAGTGGCGAATTGGGCGACTACCTAAGTGATCGTGGACATCAGGTAGATGTGGTTACCGCTTTTCCATTCTATCCTAATTGGAACATTCAAATTCCTTACACAGGAAGATGGTGGAAAAAAGAGCGAGGAAAGCAGGGCGAACACATCGTTCGATGCCCGTTGTATGTGCCAAAAAAGAACAACAGTAGCCACCGCATTTTACATGAATTTTCTTTTCTCTTGAGTTCCACTTTGGCGTTGTTGCCTTATTTATTTCGTCCCATAGATCGAGTAGTTACGATTGTGACGCCCTTTCATTTAGGCATTCCAGCCCGTTTGTTTGCTTGGCTAAAAGGCATTCCGATGTGGTATCATATTCAAGATTTACAGATTGATGCCGCTCGCGAATTAGGCATGATTCAGCAAGCTAATTTGTTGCAGTTACTAACCAATATGGAACGTTGGACACTCAAAAATAGTGATGTCGTTTCCACGATTAGTGTAGGGATGGAACGCCGAATTAGCAACAAAGGCATACCAGCACAGGAGATCGTACAGTTCCCCAATTGGGTCGATGTAGCGCATATCCGTCCGATGACCAAAGAGGAATCCTTCCGCTCCCAATGGGGATTTAAAACGGACGATCACTTAGTCATGTATGCTGGTAATCTCGGTGAGAAGCAAGGGTTGGAACAACTTATTGAAGTGGCGCAACAGCTTCGTGAGCAGTCGACTATTCACTTTTTGATAGTCGGAGAAGGGAGTTCAAAAGAACGGCTGCAACAAATGGCAACGGCTCAACAATTAACTAATATTCATTTTTATCCGCTACAAGATTACGCGTATCTATCTCAACTATTAGCTACCGCAGACCTTCATCTGGTATTGCAAAAGCGAGCAGCAGCAGACCTAGTCATGCCTTCTAAATTCACCACGCTCTTGGCAGCAGGAGCTTGCACCATCGTCACTGCCGACCGTGGTAGCACGCTCTATGACATCATCGAACGAGCGCAATTAGCAGTATGTATAGCACCAGAATCTTCTGCTGCATTAGCAACTGCCATCCTAGAACTATTGCAAAAAGATCGACAGCCCTTTCAGCTGCGCGCGCGTACTTATGCACTTCAACACTTAGATCGGGAGATCATATTAAGTCGATTTGAACAGCAATTACTAGCCCTATAAAACTTACATAATCGCTTTTTATAAATCACATAACATACATTATTTTAACCCAGAATGTATGCACACAACACACATCAATGGATTCCACCACGCTTTCTCAACAGGTCATACATAAGCGAAGGGCAACCGTTGCTTTTGATATTCCAAGTGTACGTCCACCTCAAAGCTCTAAATACATTTTTTTGGATGTTTTATTACTAAACAGCTTTTATGTTTTCTCTATTCTTATTCATCCAACAGTTAAACAGGAAGCTTGGTGGTTATTCGTTCTACTTTTGCTAATCAATGGAAGTTGGTTCGTAGCTACTCACTTGCACAACACCTATCCGTATTGGGGGATAAGGCGGTTCAGGACGGTCGCAAAATCAGTAATCGCCGCCTTATCTGTGCATACTGGCCTAGTAGTCGTAGGGAGTTATTGGCTGCCGCAAGGTGTATTAACTACGTCTGTTCTTGTGCCTATCGTAGGTAAACTTCTGCTAGTGATGTTGGCTATTCGATGGGTAGGGCAGTGGTGGATCAAAAGAAACATTGCCCCTTTTGACTATATCGTGGTGGGTGGAAAAGCAAGTAATATCATCGCGATTCAACAAGCGTATCAACGGGCGTATGCAGGTAAGGCGAATTGTTTGGGTCGTTTTGGCAACCAATATACTGGGCAAGTACCCAATATTGGTCGATACAACGATATTTTTAGCTATCTGAAACGCTCTACTCAAGTTCGTCGAGTTGTGTATGTGTATAGTCAGTTAGCCAATCAAGAAGTGCAGCAGTTGATGCAATTGTGTGCGAGCCGCTTTGTTGATTTCATGGTTATTCCCAGAGAAGCGGATCTATTCAACAAGGGAATAGCGATAGAAGAATGCTATGATTTGCCTATTTTCATGTCGAAGCGGAATCGGATTACTTATCTGTACAATCGACTTCTCAAACGAGTATTTGATATTGTTTTTTCGCTATTAGTGATCGTCTTCATTTTATCTTGGCTCATCCCTTTAATGACCCTTCTCATCAAATTAGAATCAAAAGGACCTGTTTTCTTCATTCAGCAACGCACTGGCTATTTCAATCAACAGTTCAACTGCATCAAATTTAGAAGTATGGAACTGAATGACCGAGCGGATGAGCAACAAGCTGTAAAAAATGATCCACGCATCACGCGTATAGGAGCTATTCTAAGGAGAACAAGTATTGATGAATTTCCACAATTTTTCAATGTACTATTTGGACATATGTCAGTCGTCGGTCCACGTCCTCATCCTTTGAAACAGACCGCTCAATACGCGACCCTCATCAACGAATTTATGATTCGGCATCGTGTGAAACCTGGCGTGACGGGTTGGGCACAAGTCAATGGGCATCGCGGACCGACGGATACGCTCGAAAAGATGCGTTTGCGTGTCCAACATGATATTTGGTACATTGAAAGATGGAGCTTTTGGTTGGATGTGAAATGTGTATTGCTGACAGGGATTAACTTTTTTAAGAAAGAAGAAAATGCTTTTTAGAGGAAGCGCTGCATATGCGGTATTAAATAGTTAAGATAAGTCACCATAAAGCTAAACTCACCAATAGCAGTTGGAGAACAATAGTGCCATCCAACAAAGCAGTGTAGTAGTAATCAGGTCGGTCAGCAGTGGCTTTTTGAACCAGAAAACCGCTGCTACCTGCAGATGCTACCAAAGCAATACCTACTGCGTAGCTATACGTTCCCATCCATACATTAATTAGTACAACGCCTACCATCAAAAACAGCAACAACCAAGCCAATCGCTTACTCCCTTTTATACCCAAATAGGCAGGTAACGTATTCAAGGCAGTTTTCTGATCTATTTTCAGATCGCGAATATCGAAGGCTAATGTAATGGCAAAGATGAAGCAAATCCGTTCCAAAACCATCCACCAGATGGTAGCGGACTGCCATACGTGCAAATCCAAAGCTGGCAACAACACACTCACCCATGCCCACACCGCCGCTACCATAAATATTTTCACACCATGTATGTCTCGTAGTCGTTTTCCTTTCGTCAAAAAAGGTAAAACATAAGCAAAAGAAAGAACTGCTGGAACGATCATTGACCATTGTATAGCGGAAGGTAAAAGAAAATAAGTCACTGCACTTCCGAGCGCAGCAAGCGCAGCATAGCCAATAACCACTCGCCGAAAACGATGGATCATTTGAAAGCGTTGAATACTGCGATACGCATTTATTTTTTGTAGTCCGATCAGCCGATGTAAGAGGTATAAAAAGACGGTGGAACTAAAAATGAAAAATAGCAGTAGGTAGTTGGGCGTCGCTTGAAGGAGCCAATAGGTTTGGACGGCACTCGCTGTAGCTGCCAAGGCAATCCACGTGTTGCTGTAGAGAATAAAGTCAAGAATGGAGCGAAAAATGGACAAAGTGAAATGATTGCGTACTGCTCAAAGAACACTTTTCTGGTACGCATGATTGAAAGAAACGCCATTTTTATTCAATCAGCGCACAGTCATTTATTCCGCGACCAGTTGTATTTCTACTCGCCTATTTTTGGCACGTCCTGAAGGAGAAGCGTTACTACTGATTGGATCGCGCTCGCCCGCTGATTCTGTTAGTAAGTGCTCTCTATCAAACCCTCTATTTAAAAGAAAATTTTTAACCATCAATGCTCGCTCTCGTCCTAATCGTACATTTTGACGAGGCTCGCCTTGATCGTCTGTGTAGCCTGTGATTTTGATGGTCGCATTGGGATGTTGGTCTAAGTACTGCTGCAATTGATCAAAGTAAGAAAGCTGAGTAGGAGTGGGGTCAATGTCTTCTTCTGCTACATCGAAGTGTAAAATCACTTTCTGTTTATCCATCTTCAATTGCATCTCTTCCACTAGCTGCTCTACCTCAGGCATAGCTGTAAATTCAAACTGAATAGCATCTTTTAGTATCGGCAACTCCTCATCGTGGTCTATTGATAAGTCTTGCTGAGTCACTACCTGTAAAGAGGGAATACCAAAATGCTGTAACTCTTGCTTTAGTAGGCGTGCTCTTTCAAGACCTAGATCGGCATTGATATTTTTTTCCTGTTTAGTATAATATCCAGTCAATAGCAAACGACGATCAGGATGCTGTTCCAAATAAGTAGATAAGCCTCTTAGCACTTTAAGTTGCGGTGCGGAAATAGAATGCAACAAGGTAGCTTGTTGATACGGAAAGTCAAAGCTAATATCAGCTTTTGCGACCACATCAGAGAGGTCACTAATGGTCAACTGATAAGTAGAGGAAGACAGCGAACTGTCATCAAGTCCCGTCCCACAACAGCGGGTACTGCTGAGATACGCACATAGCCCAATCCATCCAATTAGTAGGACACTGGGCAGAATAAATTTATACATGATGGTTTCGTTTGTTGTTGCCTACTGCAATATACATACGAAACAGCTAGGAAAAGGTTAATTTCATTGAGAAAACGGTCAATTCAGGTAAGAATACCTAGTATCCGCCACTAATAAAAGCATAAACCATCAATACACTTCCCCCACATGTACCGCTCTTAACTCCTCTGTACGAGTGTTCACATCGCCAGCCGCATTTTCCAAACGCAACACACCACGTGGACAAACCGCTGCACAGACTCCACAACCCACACAAGATGACCGCAAAATATCCTGCCCTTTTTGTGCATAGGCACGCACATCAATGCCCATTTCACAGTAAGTAGAACAATTGCCACAAGAGATACACTGACCGCCGTTCGTGGTGATGCGAAAACGAGATTTAAACCGCTGTACTAGACCCAAATAAGCTGCCAGTGGACAACCAAATCGACACCAGACCCGATTGCCCATCAAAGGATAAAAACCAGTCCCAACGACACCAGAAAATCCTGCTCCAATCAAGAAACCATACCACGCCCGTACATTATCGCTATTCATAAACAAGACGTTGTAATTGCCTGTGAAATAGGTGTACAACACCATGCCAGTCATCAACACCGCAGCGACCAAAACGCCATGAATAATCCAACGCTCAAACTTCCAAGCGCGCAAACTTTTGTCCGATAACTGCCGATATGGATCGCCTAAGGTCTCTGCCAAACCACCACAACCACACACCCACGAACAGTACCAACGCTTGCCGAAAAAGTAGGTGATGATAGGTACTGCCAGAATAATTAAAGCAATGCCCCAAACCAGCATAAACAAACCTAACGTTCCACTTTCGAGTAAGTCGTTCAGGTTGTATTGGAAGAAAAAGTCATAGTCAAGCGGCCAGATATTCTTAAAGTCGAAGTAGGGTTGATTTAGACGCACCAAGATTTCAGGAATCAAAAAGGCAAAAGACGTTTGGAAGAACATGACTGAACCTGTCCGAATTAGTTGGTAGCGATTGTGTTGGTATTTAGAAAACATCCGAACACCCATCACTAGAATGACTAAGGTATAGATAAGTCCATATAAAAACCATTGACTTGCTTCGCCACCGCTCAATAGCTGACTAACAGGGTCGACAATCGCGACGGCATTTTGAATGTAAATAGGTGCCCAATACAACAATACGTAGAAACCAATGAAATAAACACCAACCAATATACCTAACCACGCCGTCCGATCAGGTGATGCTGAACGCGGCGGCTGATTTTCTTTCGCGTTTTGAGGGTAAAAAACAAGGTAGATAATCAATCCAGCAACGGCTGCGGACACCATTGGCCAAAACCAATTACCTAAGTTGAAAAAGCCATAAACTAAGATACCAACAATACCCGTACCTAAGGCAAATGCCCGCCAATTCCACGTCAAGCCTCGTGTGAGTGGACTATGGTAAATATGGTCATTTTTGATGCCAGGCATAGCCATAAACTTGGGAAGAATGTACAACAAGCCACCAATCAATCCCAACCCAAAGGTCAAAAATAGCATCAATCCTTTATGATCGTGTACTCCTCCAAACGCTGCACCATCCAATACGCTGAGTGTATATTCTTGAATTTTCCAATCGCCTAAATGAATGTCCCACTGATCCGTTCCTTCGGGAATATCTCGCTTTTTCAACTCTTCCTGCGCCTTACTAATACTCGACTTGAAATCACTGATAAATGTGATATTCGTGCTGTATGTCTTATTGAACATCCCTTCTTCTTCCGCCGCAGCTAGTATGGCTTCTCGATGCACTTCGTTGTTGATACCGATATTTTCAGCCGTCAATTCGTAGTTGCTCCAACCCAGTGAGAACGTAAAAACTGCGATAGCCACTAAAAATAGGCTAAGTCCGATGTATTGTAGTGTTTTCATGTTATTATTTTGAAACACATAGGCACATAGATCACATAGTGGATATTGTTGTAAATCTATGTGTTCTACTGTGTCTATGTGTTAAAAACTCTTTTAAAGTTAGTAGCTATTTAGTTTCTACTACCCCCATCCTAAAACGCGCTGACTTCAAGAAATTCAATGCACCTTTCAGTCCACGTTTCGATTTCAGTTGCAAACTGCGACCTGCCTTCTGATTGTAGTCTTCAATGAGGTGTTTCTCATACGTCTTATAAAACTCTGGATCAAAATTCGCAATTGCTAGATTCTTCAAAACGGCTTCGATATGCGTCATCTGTGCCAACCACTGCTCACATACTTCATGCCGATAGCGAATGCCCATCAAATGAAAGCCCGTCACCGCCATCGCGATACGATCAAAGTTGATGCGAATGGCTTTTTTACCGTCGGGATGTTCCCAATAAAGTGACTCGATATTATTGGGCTGCTTCGCTGGCACATCCCCGTAAATCTGGTATTCGATATTGAAAAACTTAGCAGAATTGAACCAAATGCCGGGATAGTATTCGGTCGGTTTGCCACAGACATTGTAGGCGCATACTTCACCAGCCATCCGTCCAGTGTACCAAACGGCTTCGATGGCTCGTCTGCCCGGATCAGGGTCGCGCTGCTCGGAACAGTCGCCGATGGCGTAGACATTTGGCATATTGGTTTCTAAGTATTTATTGACTAAAATTCCTTTATCGATCTCCAAATCTGAATCTTTCAAAAAGTCCACATTCGGGCGCACGCCAGCTGTCAAACCAACATAGCCACATTCGATGCGTTCGCCTGCTTTCGTATAAATTGCGC
>CAYLPW010000015.1:0-38169 GCA_964385665.1 uncultured Saprospiraceae bacterium | reverse complement strand
AAGGAGCATCGGTATTCCTTGCATCAGCAGGCGAAGGCTGGGTTGGGGCGGTTGTGATTTACCCGATCATCGAAGGTTGTACCTTCAGTGAAATATACGCTTCTATAACAGCTATACTTTTTTTTTTAGATGAGCTTATCGCATCGAAGGTGCAACCTTCGACAATCGTTCTGAGGTTTCTGAGGTTTACTAAACTTCAAAAGTTTAGTAAACCTAAAGTAAATCTACGCCTTCAACGCAATATCCAACACCTGCTGCATCTCATCGACATAATGAAACGTCATCTTTTTGATGTAGTCCGCTTCAATTTCGCGGATGTGTTTTTCATTTTCCTTACACAGAATAATATCCGTCAAGCCAGCGCGCTTTGCCGCCAATACTTTCTCTTTGATGCCACCGACAGGCAAGACCTTACCACGCAAGGTGATCTCCCCAGTCATCGCCAATCGTGGACGAACAGGCTGCTCTGAAAAAGCAGAAGTCAATGCCGTCAACATCGTGATGCCGGCAGAAGGTCCATCTTTCGGAATCGCGCCTTCTGGTACGTGAATGTGAATGTCTTGCTCTTTGATTCGCTCCTGCGTAATGCTCAGACTGTCTGCATGCGCTTTAATATAGCTCAAAGCTGTAGTCGCTGACTCTTTCATCACATCCCCCAAGTTCCCCGTCAAGGTCAACTTGCCGCTTCCTTGACTCAAACTGGCTTCAATAAACAGAATATCGCCCCCAACTTGCGTCCACGCCAATCCGACAGCCACACCTGGTGTCTTAGATTGTTGATAGCGGTCGCGCGAATAGTGATTCGGCCCTAAAATAGCCTCAACTTCTTCTGGTTTTAAGGAGACGTTATACTCCTCTTCCATCGCGACATTTTTCGCAATACGACGCATCAAAGAAGCAATTTGTCGATTCAAAGAACGCACACCTGATTCACGCGTGTAATGTTCAATCAAGTAGCTCAATGTTTTGTTCCCTAAACGAATATGCGACCCTTTCAGTCCATGTTCAGTACGCTGATTGGGAATTAAATGCCGCTTCGCAATCTCAATCTTTTCTTCCGAAGAGTAGCCACTGACATTAATGATTTCCATTCGGTCAAGTAAAGCTGGTTGAATGGTGTTCAAAGAGTTGGCGGTGGCGATAAAAAAGACTTTAGATAAGTCGTATTCAATATCTAAATAATTATCATGAAACGTGCTATTCTGCTCAGGATCAAGGACTTCCAACAGAGCGGACGATGGATCGCCACGAAAGTCTTTCCCTACTTTATCTATCTCATCCAAGATAAAAACTGGATTAGATGCTTTTGCTTTTTTCAGCGACTGAACGATACGACCTGGCATCGCGCCAATATACGTTTTGCGGTGTCCACGAATTTCAGACTCATCGTGCAAACCACCCAATGACATACGGACAAATTTCCGATTCAGTGCTTTAGCAATAGATTTTCCCAACGATGTTTTCCCAACACCTGGAGGACCGACCAAACACAAAATCGGTGCTTTCATGTCGCCTTTCAGCTTCAAGACTGCCAAATGTTCTAAAATGCGCTCTTTAACTTTTTCTAGTCCAAAATGATCTTTATCCAGTACTTTCTTAACCTTTTTCAGATCAAAGTTATCCTTCGTAAATTCATTCCACGGCAAGTCCAATAACAACTCCAAATAGTTCAGCTGGACAGAATACTCTGGTGCTTGTGGATTGACGCGTTTTAGCTTTTTAATTTCTTTATCGAAGACAGCTTGTACCTGCTCATCCCACTTTTTCTTCTTAGCACGTTGTATCAACTCGGCAACTTCTCCTTCTTGCGGATTTTGTCCAAGCTCGTCCTGTATCGTTTTGAGCTGCTGATTGAGGTAGTAGTCGCGCTGCTGCTTTTCAATATCACCACGCACACGCGTTTCGATCTGATCTTTTAGCTCTAACAGACGCAACTCATTTTCCATGCGCTCTAGAATCGTCGTCGCCTTTTCATGCAAATCAGAAATCTCTAAAATTCCTTGTTTTTCAGTGACTTTGGCATCTAGATTGGAGGAAATAAAGTTGAGTAAGAAGCCATGACTGTTGATGTTACGCAACATCATAATCGCTTCAGAAGGAATGCTAGGCGACAATTCTACAATCTGCTTCGACATATCCAGAATAGACGCAATCATTGCTTCAAATTCTAGATTGTTCTTCGGCATGATATACTCCAACTGCCGAACACGACCACGCATGAAAGGCGTATCACTTATCATTTCAGTAAGTTGTCCACGCTTACGTCCTTGCAGGATAGCTGTAGTCGTTCCATCGGGCATCCGCAGAATCTTGACAATTCGTGCTATCGTGCCAGTCGTGAACAAGTCATCAAACTCAGGATCTTCAATATCGTCTTCGCGTTGTGAAAAAACACCAACAATCTTTTTGGGGCTATTGTAGGCTTTATTAATGGCTTTAATGGATCGTTCTCGTCCCACGGTGATTGGAATCACAATACCAGGAAACAGAACGGTATTTTTCAGTGCCAAAATGGGCAACTCCTCTGGAAAGTCTTCTTCTTGCTGTTCCTCTTCTTCTTCCAAGGAGACAAGTGGCATAAAATCTGCCTCTTCATCAAATCCTTGAAAGTGCATCAAATCTTCAAACATAAGTTAGGATGAATTCTTTATAATATTATAGACTGACTCTTTCGATTATGGGAATTAGCAGCTCAAATTAACTACCTTCCAATCCCTCAATACCAACTCAGTTATCGCCTATTACTATTCGGTCACTAAAAACGGATAGCTCTATCTACTGCACAGATACGCACTAACTCAGCAAAGGTAAACTAAGTTCACGACATCTATTGTCATTCTGTCAGCAATTACCTTTTGTCTTCAATAAGTCGATGAAACAAGAACTATGCCAGAGAGGGGGAGTGGGAGAGCTTCGAGAGGGGGAGAGTTTCGAGAGCTTCGTGGGGTATGCCATGACAAAAGCGCATTAACTATAAAAACTGTGTCGATAGCCCCCTTTCAGCTATACTAAACTTGGATACTGTCTCCAGCCGACGGACGTCTACTTTTTTCCTTCAGATAGCTATCGGAGAAAAAGTAGGCCAACCCTGTCTACTTGCCGCAAGTGACAGGCAGGAACGCTAAACCCGCCAAATAATACTTGTGCTACACTTGTTCCGAACAGCTATCTTACATACCTATCCTCGACGCGCTTACGCTATACATTGATGGCATAGTGTTAGTCTATTCTAAATAAAAGTGACATAGCATAGAGTAGACATCCTATCAATAGATAAATGCCAGCGCATTAAAGAAATCTTAATCTCCGAACTGATCCGTTACGTCACTAGTTCTCTTCCACATACCCGAATAGTTGACTGTTTAATAGGAATGACTATTTTCTGCTTTTAGTAGCAGAAAATTAGCGTAACTTTGAAAGTATAATCATTCTCTCTAACTCTTTTTTAATTCAATCATTCGGTTTTTATGAATCTATCTACTTGGAAGTGGATAGCAATAGCACTCGCCTTGAGTCTATTCGCCACTGGCATTTACTATGCAAACACTCAACAAACAACATCATCTTCCACCTCAAAGGTTAGCAAGCAACAACGTATTGAACTGGCACTGGAAGACAACGAACGACGAACACAAGATCCAGCTTTAGGTCGCGCCACACCAGAACGACTCATTGACGCCATAGCAGAGACACGCCGACTGCAAGAAGAATTTTCGACTCGAAAGAATAATCTTGCCAAAGCACGATTCCGAGAACGAGGCCCTAAAAACATTGGTGGACGGACGCGTAGCATTTTGATTGACGCGAACGATCCGACTCGAAGAACCATCTTCGTAGGGGGCGTAACTGGCGGACTCTGGAAATCGACCAACATCACAGCCGCAGAACCGAAGTGGATAAAAATTAACGACTACTTGGACAATCTTTCCGTAGGTGCTTTGGCGCAAGATCCGAACGATCCGCAGATCATCTATATGGGAACAGGCGAAAGCTATACACGCGCTGCTGGTGCCGGTATTTTTGTCTCTACTGATGGTGGAGAAGATTGGAAAATTATTCCTTCTACCCAGACACAAGGTTTTCGCTACACCAATGCCCTGTTAGTCCATCCTTCAGGAGACATTTACGCTGGTACGAATACTGGTCTCTACCGCAGTCAAGATCAAGGGCAGACTTGGGAAGAAATCAATATGGTTGGTGCTGGTTCTATTGTCTATGACATTGCCTACATCGAAGCAACCAATTCCATATATATTTCTTACCAATCTTCCATTCATCGCTCCGAAAGTGGTGATACCAACGATTGGGAAGATTTGACAGATAGAACTAGTGGTTTTCCTACTAATTGGACACGAACAGAAGTAACTATTAGCCCACAAAATCCGAACGTCATGTATGCGATCGGTTCAATTGGAGGGAGTGTGACAGATGTGTATCGAACACAAACTGGAGGCATCGCTTGGCAGAATGTAGGAAAAGTAGGTGGTATTCCCGACTTCACAAATGGGCAAGCTTGGTATGACCTAGAAATTCAGGTCGATCCGTTCAATTCACAGCATGTCATTGCTGGTGGTGTTCCTATTTTCCGTTCTTTAGACGGGGCGAATACCTGGTCGAATTTTGCACGCAACATGCACGTCGACCATCATATCACATTGTTCGATCCAGAGCAACGAGGCGTGGTCTATTTTGGAAACGATGGTGGTATTTATCGAAGCGAAAATGGTTCTGCTAACTTGATACCAGAAAGGAACGCGGACTACAACGTGACGCAGTTTTACGCTGGTGCTATTCATCCCGATCCGTACACGGACTATATTTTAGGAGGGACACAGGACAACAACTCCCTACAAATGGATGATTTCGACATCGCCAATGCGCGCAATGTCAACGGCGGTGACGGAATGCTGTGCCACATCGATCAAAGTGATCCACAATACCAGATTGTCTCTTCTCAGTTCGGCAATTATGTGTTGTCGACTAATGGCGGAAAAACATTCAGCGGTGGAGCAGCTGTGAACGGAGCGTTTGTCAATCCATCCGACTATGACAACGATGCCAATATTCTATATGCACAAACTTTTGATGGCGACTTGTACCGCTGGCGCGTACCGAGTGGACAGCCAGAGTTGATGAATGTGCTTGGACTTGATCCAGAAGTCGCTACTGTCTACGCCGACCCGTCTACTCCCAACCGAGTCTACTTGGGTACATTTGGTGATGGTCGTTTGCTAAGACTAGACAACATGCACGAAGGTGTATCTGTATCACCTACCATCATGCGTCCTAACAATAGTGGAACAATTGCTAGCGTAGCTGTTCAGAAGGATGATCCAGATCACATCTTAGTGACGTACAGTAACTATGGTTTGCGCAACAACATCTACGAAAGTAAAGATGGTGGCGCGACTTGGATAGGTTCGGAAGGCAATCTGCCAGATATGCCAGTTCGGTCTTGCCTATTTTCGCCAGACGACCCAACCAAAGCAGTAATTGCAACAGAAGCTGGTGTTTGGTTTACAGAAGCGTTAGAAGGAGGTAATACAGAGTGGATTCCACCAGCGGCTGGTATTGGAACACCAATCGTACGTACAGATATGTTGCAGTTGCGCGAGTCAGATAAAATTATTTTAGCAGCTACTCACGGTCGAGGCATGTTCACCAGCGATGTTTTTGCCGATCCAAAAGCGATTTTCCGTTTGGATGAAATTGCTTACACGGATGTCGACGTTCCATTCATAGGGGAATTTTCTTATGGTGCAACGGACTTTCTTTGGGAATTTGGAGACGGTACCACCTCTAAAGACGGCAACACGACACACCGCTATGATGAGGTAGGCAGCTATGATATTCAGTTCACAATCAACAATGAACTGACAGAAGCGACGAGTATTAAAGTACTGCCAGATGTTGATTTGCCCTACGATATAGATAGTGATGACTATAGCGGTAGCTTTGAGAATCGGACGCAAGACTATGGCGTATATACCATCAGTGGTTCTGCTTTCGAGCGTGGACGAACGGATATTTTAAACAAGAATGGGACAAAAGATGGGGACAACGCTTTTGTAGTCGGACTGAATGAAGAATTTTATCAGCCGAATACGCACACCATGTTGTATTTGCCCAACTTCGACTTTTCCGAAAAACGCCTTTATGAATTTAGTTTTTGGTATCGTGCTGGCTTGCAAGATGGTTTTGATGGCTTTACAGTAGAATATTCTACAGACAGAGGCGTGAATTGGAAACAACTAGGAAAAGAAAGTCCTAATTGGTTCAACTTCACGGCTGAAGGCAACGAGCCTGGCTATGCTTTCGATAGTGGCACTGCCTACTTTGGTCGGTCTCGCAATCGTTTTACACAAGCGTTCACAGATGTAACTTTTCTAGCAGGGCAAAAAGATGTGGCATTTCGCTTTGTTTTTAAGTCCAATGACGTAGGAAACCACAACGGGCTAGTAATCGATCAAGTAGAAGTAAAAAAGCTGGACAAAGAACCAATTACAGATATTGTGAACTTGAATGCAGACTACATCAACTCAGAAAGTATCAATGTCAGCTGGACGACGCAGCCAGAGTACTATGCGACACGCTTTATTTTGGAGCGTTCCTATAACGGAAAGACCTTTGAAGAGGTAGAGAAAGTACGCCCAACAGGTGTTTTGACTGGTCGTGTACAAAACTATGAACTAGAAACACAGGGTATTCGTGACTTGTATTTTTTCCGCATCCGTTCTTTAAACGAAAATCCAGCGGACGACTATTATTATGAATTTGAAACGCCGATCATCGTGGTTTCGCGGCAAGAGGAAGGTAGTTTGGATGTGCTACGTGTCTTTCCAAATCCATTTGTGGATCAAATCGAAATGACATTTACCAATGTTGTAGAAGAACCTATGGAGGTGCGCATTATAGATGCCGTTGGGCGAATTGTACAAGAGCAAACCGTTGACGTACAAGGCGTTTACACTAACATTACAACAGGACGCTTACCGGCTGGTACCTATACGTTGCAGTATCGAATAGGGGAGCGCGAAGCGCAAAGTGTGCAGTTGTTCACAAGTGGTGGATAGTTTCAAAGTAAAATTGTCGAGTGATACCTCTACTCTCAATAGGTTCAACTGAACAGTTAGCCGAACAAGTCTGCACAAAGCAGACTTGTTCGGTGACTATAGAAGTGCATGGTAGCTTTACGCTAAATAACATTGAATTTTGTCAAGATACCTAAACAAAAACATAGCGTTCTAGCAGAAGCTCCTTCCCTCCTTATCATCTCAATATCATATTTCTGCTATTATTTGGCGCGTGTCTGGCGGATTGCGTATCTTAAACGTAAAACGAAATATGATGCGACAAATCAAGACACTTTCACTATCCCTGCTATTTTTGGGTAGCATGTTGATGGTCACTGCTCAATGCCCAACACTCGTTTGGGAAGACAACTTTGACGGCACCGAACTGGACAATACCAAATGGACACCACAAATCGGCGATGGCTGTGACCTCGGTATTTGTGGGTGGGGCAACAACGAACTACAATGGTATCAAGCACAAAATGCGGTCGTAGAGGATGGACTTTTAAAAATTATTGCACGCCGAGAAGACAGCAACGGAAAAAACTATACATCTGCCCGACTTCATTCGATTAATAAAGGCGACTGGACATACGGACGTTTTGAGGCGTCTATTAAACTGCCAACCGATCAGGGAATTTGGCCTGCTTTTTGGATGCTACCCACAGACAATGTATACGGTGGCTGGCCAGAGAGTGGCGAAATTGATATTATGGAATTGATCGGACGCGAACCTAATGTAGTGCATGGCACGATTCATTTTGGACAACCTTGGCCCAACAATCAATCTTCTGGCGAGCAATATCAATTGCACGAAGGTACATTCGACGACAACTTCCATGAATTTGCTATTGAATGGGAACCCAATCGCATTCGCTGGTACATAGACGACTATTTGTATGCGACCAAAACACGTTCTACTGTTTCTCCACAGCGTTGGCCGTTCGATCAAGATTTTCATTTTTTACTGAATGTTGCTGTTGGTGGCAACTGGCCAGGCAATCCCGATGGAACAACAAATTTTCCGCAGGTGATGGAGGTCGATTATGTGCGTGTTTATGATGGTTTCACACCAACAATAACGGGAGCGCGCAATGTAGCCAACCGAGCAGAAAATGTACCTTATCGTATTAACAATCTGCCCGAAGGAGCGCAAGTAGTCTGGTTAGTAGGTCGGGGGGGACTTCAGTCTATAACGGACGATGAAGCCCTAATTTCGTGGGGAGATAATGATGGTTGGATAGAAGCCACAATTAATAGCAGCTGTGGGACAGAAGTAATTACGCTAGACGTCAAAGTTGCACCTGCTAAAGCGAGAGTCTTCTCCTTCGAGAACTTCGACGATCAAGCACGCATCACAGAGGAATTTGCGACTGGTCAATTGACCGAAGTGGACAATCCAGAAATGAACGGTATTAACGAGTCTTCACGCGTCGGTCGATATGTACGAGACGGTGGCTCGCAGTTTGATGTGTTGGTCTACTCGATTGACGATCTAGGAGATGTGTCCGGCTACCTATCGGGTGAGGAAGATTTTGTCATAGACGTTTATACTGATGCAGCAGTAGGTACACAGATATTACTGCAACTGGAAAATAGTAATCTAGCAGAAGGTGGAAATTATCCGAGAGGACGGCACAGCCGATTTGAAGCGACAACGACGACTCAGAACGAATGGGAACGTCTGACCTTTACGCTACTAGACCGTCCCGATGGCAACATTAGCAATACAGCAGTCAACCAGTTTGTCTTTTTATTCGCTTCCAATACAACGACAAGCGATACCTATCATTTCGATAATTTTGATAGCTATGGTAGCAATATCGTTTCGACCAAAGAGATGTTGCAAGTCACTTCTATATTCAGTGTTTCGCCTAATCCCACTAACAATCTACTGACGCTTCAAAATAAATCTGATCTAGAGTTGACACATTTTAGACTGTTAGATGTATCGGGTCGTGTGGTCGATAGTATGCAACAACGATTGTCCGCTGGAACAAGTTTAGACTGGACGATCAATAACTTACCGACTAGCTCTTACATTTTGCAGGCAATGGATGAACAAAATAGATGGTACAATCAACTGATAGTCGTAGAACAATAAAACAAAATAGTCATGGTGAAACGTTTGGATGGAAAAGAGAATCAATGAGAGGACTAATCACCATATTCCTTTTTGTAGGAGGAATCCTAGTTGCCCACGCACAAACGCGCATCAGTTGGGACATCTTAGCTGATGTGCAGTTTGTCAATGAATATGATCCCAACTTTGGAAGTACACAAGCCATTCCACGATTTGGAGAAGATCCCGAACAATATGAGCGGCAAGAGGTCGAACTGACAGGCTACACCATTCCCATAGATGGCACAGGTACATACTATGTATTGTCTAAATTTCCCTACGCTAACTGCTACTTTTGCGGCAATGCTGGTCCAGAAACCATTGTAGAACTCGACTTGAAGGAGGGAGAGAAGCGACGATTTCAAACGGATGAGCGTGTTATTGTACGCGGTGTGTTGGAATTGAATGAAAGTGATGTGTATCGCTTACCGTATATTCTGTCGGAAGCAGTGGTGGAGAAGTTGTAAAATTGTTTTCTATTGAAAAGATGAGTACGACTTAAGTCGTACTCTTTGTTTATAATGCACTTCTTGATCTGCGAATCATAACAAAAGCGTATGACTCCAGTCATACGGATTATTATCCGATTCCTAACTACCAATTGTGATGCAGACTCACCTGCGCCTGCCCCTTACTCCAATTCACAGTCGTCTGTTTCATCCAGCCCAACTGCATCCGCAGCTTATCCGAAAAGCCATAGCCGACACCTACATACGTTCGGTTTCGATCAAAAAACTGCACCTTTCGACCATCACCAATATCCGTTTGTCCATTCAAAAATATTTCATTGTAGAGGGCTAAATGAATCGTTCCTTTCCCCATTTTCGTGGCGTTCAAAGGGACATTCAAGAATAAATTATAACGATAGCGTGTCCGAAAATCTTGATTCTCGACAAAGCGTTGTTCGTAGCGCAAGCGATGCGTCAACAAGAAACGTTCTCCAATTGTTTGCCCAAATAAGGCTTCCTGATAAATACGATTTTCGCCAGTAGTGGAAGTGCTTTCTCCAAACTCCCCTGTCGTGATATTGGCATATCCTAAAGTGAATAATATGTCTGCATTTTCAGGTGTGTACGTCAATCCTGTACGTAACAGAATTTGCTCTAAGTCGCTAGTGACATCCCAGAAGCGAAACTGATAGTCCCCTTGAATGCCAAACTGACTATCGCCAAACTGCTCGTTAAAGAAATACATATACCACGCGCCCAATTGATCTTCATCTGGACCGTTTTGTGCCTGCATAGCGATGAAGGAACTACTTACGAGAAGTAAACAGAATAATAACTTTTTCATAATAAAATAGGATGAGAAAAAGCGTTTGGTAGGTCACCAAACGCTTTCTTTGTAATTTTAAAATATAGTGAACCACTGAGACTATTTCTTCTTATTGCTCACTTGCTTAGTTGGATAGTTATCAGCGAACTTTGGTAAGCTTGTCACTGTCTCTTCTATCAGTTCTACAGCTCCAGTATGTAGATTGTAAACTGCTCCCACGATCAGGACTTCTCCTTTATCGAAACGACGACTCAGCACTGGTTCTAGCCCGCGCAATAGATTCACTTGCTCCAATACGTTTTTACGCACCGCAATATCTAACAGTTCCTCATCCGAACCTGCTTTCTCTTTCGCATACAAAGAGGCTGGCTTGATGGCATTGATTAATGTAACAACGTGTCCTGGAGGATTTTCTGGTAACTTCATTGCCGCCTGCACTGCTCCACAAGACTCATGTCCTAGTACGACAATCAAACGAGTGTTCAAAACTTCTGTGGCGTACTCAATCGTACCATAAGATGCTTCTGCCATGACCTGCCCAGCAGTACGCGTAATAAACAAATCACCAACACCTTGGTCAAAAATAATTTCATTAGGTACTCGACTATCTGCACACCCAATAATGGTCGCAAATGGCTCTTGTCCTAGTTCATTGTTTTTAAGATCAGCATCTGTTTGGCGAGGCTTGATGCTTTTGTTTTCTGCAAATCGTTTGTTGCCATAAACTAATTTCTTTAGCCCGTAATAGGGATCTAGATAAGCACTATCACGATCTGCGAAATATTGATTGGCTTCGATTCTAAGAAGTTGGTTGACGCGCTCACTCTGCTGTGCAAAATTGACATTCAGACAAAGAAAGAAAGCGAAAAATATCATAGCGACACTCAGGAGATTTCTCATATAAATTTAGTTTGAGTAAAATGATTAAACTGTATTGCCAAAACCTGCTTTTCATCATGCATGTTCGGTTTTCATCAGTCACAAATCCGTCAAACAGGTAACTATTAGTTGTAATAACATTTAATTAAAAATGGACTGTATTTCCATCTAATAGATTCGCTGTATCTTTGTCCTCCAATTTTAAATAATTGACCTTCGTAGGAATCTTTAGGGTAGTGTTGAAGGTTATCTTTAGAAAGAATAGAAGACTATGTTTCCAACATACGATGTGATAGTAGTAGGAGCAGGACATGCTGGCTGTGAGGCTGCGGTAGCTGCTGCCAATAGAGGTGGAAAAGTACTATTGGCGACCATGAATATGAACACTATCGCGCAGATGTCATGTAACCCAGCTATGGGTGGTGTGGCAAAAGGACAGATCGTGCGCGAGATTGATGCTCTGGGTGGCTACTCTGGCATTGTGACCGATCATACCATGGTGCAGTTCCGAATGTTGAACAAATCGAAAGGTCCTGCCATGTGGAGTCCACGTGCGCAAAGTGACCGAATGCTGTTTGCTGGAAAGTGGCGCGAACTGTTAGAAGCCCATCCTAATATCGACTTCTGGCAAGAGATGGTGACTGGTATCCTTGTGAAGGATGGACGTGCAAGAG
Organism: uncultured Saprospiraceae bacterium; assembly: GCA_964385665.1. Lineage (GTDB taxonomy): Bacteria > Bacteroidota > Bacteroidia > Chitinophagales > Saprospiraceae > JAAUTG01. Next base: position 26,146 of record CAYLPW010000015.1, on the reverse strand, counting down.
GAGTACATACTGGACTAGGGTTGGAAATCAAAAGTCGCTCAGTTATCCTGACAAATGGAACGTTTTTAAATGGCTTGATTCATATCGGAGAGAAAAATTTTGGGGGTGGTCGTGCTGGCGAACGCGCCGCGAAGGGTATCACTGAGCAACTACTGGAACTAGGCTTCGAGTCTGGTCGCATGAAAACTGGAACACCGCCGCGTGTGGATGGACGCAGTCTAGATTGGGACGCCATGGAGTTGCAACCTGGCGATGAAGAACCTAGCAAATTTTCTTATACGGATACCCCAACACTAAAAAAACAACTTCCCTGCCACATTGCGTACACTAATCTAAAAGTGCACGAAGAACTAAAGACTGGTTTTGATCGCTCGCCGATGTTCAATGGGCGTATTCAAGGACTAGGACCACGCTATTGTCCATCGATAGAAGATAAAATTGACCGATTTGCCGATCGAGAGCGACACCAATTATTTGTAGAGCCAGAAGGTTGGAACACTTGCGAAATCTATGTAAATGGCTTCTCTTCTTCGCTACCAGAAGATGTGCAGTACAAAGCGATGCGCAAAATACGTGGCTTCGAGAACGCGAAAATGTTCCGACCAGGTTATGCTATCGAATACGATTTTTTTCAGCCGACACAATTAACGCCATCACTGGAGACGCGATTGATTAAAAACCTCTTTTTTGCTGGTCAAATCAATGGAACGACTGGCTACGAAGAAGCAGCCTCGCAAGGTTTAATCGCTGGTCTCAACGCCTACCAATCGGTCATCGAAGAAGAACCGTTAATTTTGAAGCGTTCTGAAGCGTATATTGGTGTTCTTATTGATGATCTAGTCAATAAAGGGACGAAAGAGCCATATCGAATGTTTACCTCTCGTGCCGAGTATCGTATCCTGCTGCGTCAAGACAATGCGGATTTGCGACTGACGCCGATTGCGCATCAATTGGGCGTAAAAGGTATGGACGAGCGAATGGAAAAAGTAGAACAGAAGCGCGCAGACATGAAAGCGATTCGACGTTTATTTGAGCGCACGAGTGTCGATCCAGATCAGTTGAATGGTTTTTTAGCACAGCACAACTCGTCGCCGCTCAAGCAAAAAGTAAAGCTACAAAGTGTACTCACACGTCCGCATATCACGATGGCTGCTTTGCGGGAAGTGTTGCCTGAGATAGATGGGCAACTACAAGCATATAGCGACGAGACACTCATGTTGGCAGAAATAGCGACAAAGTATGCTGGCTATATTCGCAAAGAGCAAGATATGGTCGATAAGATGAATCGGCTGGAAGCGGTGCGCTTGCGCAATGATTATGACTATGCGCAGTTGCAGTCCTTGTCTTCCGAGGCGCGCGAAAAGTTAACTCAGTTGCAGCCGCGTACGATTGGGCAGGCGAGTCGCATCAGTGGGGTATCGCCGAGTGATATTTCAGTGTTGTTGGTACATATGGGGCGATAGTCGTTGATGCCACTACCTACATTATTACTAGAACTAAGAATTTTCCGCCTAAACTGATTAAATAGGAACTTAGCACGAAGAGAGGGGTTATTATTCAATTAATTTCAACTCCTTATCTTTGAACGCTCAACCGTTTACCAACCAATTTAAAAATTCAATACAGTAACAGTAGCGTTGAAAGACTAAATACGCGACTCATTTATTTATCTAATCTTTAATTTAAAATGACTTTAGAACACAATCAGTATGTCTTAAATGAGGGGATCAATCCTTCGTTTTTGGCGGAAAAGTACGGCTGCCCACTGTATGTGTATGACAGTGCAGTAATGGCGCAACAATATGAACGCATGGTGAATGCCTTCGATGTCAAACAGTTGAAGATCAATTATGCGTGTAAAGCCAATACCAACCTGACGATTCTAAAGTTATTCAAACGGTGGGGCGCTGGTTTGGATACGGTGTCTATACAGGAAGTGGAATTAGGACTGCATGCAGGTTTTGAGGCAAAAGAAATTATCTATACGCCCAACTGTGTGTCGCTGGAAGAGATTAGCGAGGCGGTAGAATTAGGTGTAAATATTAACATAGATAACATCTCTATCTTAGAGCAATTTGGACACCACTACCCAAATGTACCGATTTGCATTCGCATTAATCCACACATCATGGCAGGCGGTAATTCCAAAATATCAGTCGGGCATATCGACTCAAAGTTTGGGATTTCGATTCATCAAATGCCACATGTGTTAAAAGTGCTGGAAACGACTGGCTTGACAGTGGAAGGCGTTCATATGCACACTGGAAGTGATATTCTGGATGCAGAAGTCTTCTTGCATGCGGCTGAAATTCTGCTGAATACTGCCAAACAGTTCGATGACTTGCGCTATATCGACTTTGGTAGTGGATTCAAAGTACCCTACAAAGAAGGGGGTGTCGCAACAGATATTGAAGACTTTGGGCAGCGCATCTCGAAGCGATTCAACGCGTTTTGCGAAGAGTATGGACGTGATTTGATATTGATGTTCGAGCCTGGTAAGTTTCTGGTCAGCCAAGCTGGAACGTTTCTCGTCCGCGTCAATGTGGTAAAGCCGACTCCTTCTACCCTATTTGCTGGTGTCGACTCTGGTCTAAATCATTTGATTCGCCCTATGTTTTATGACTCGCATCACGAGATTGTGAACATTTCCAATCCAACTGGACGACCACGCATCTACACAGTAGTCGGCTACATTTGCGAAACGGACACCTTTGGTATCAATCGAAAAATTGCAGAAGTGCGCGAAGGGGATGTACTGGCGATGAAAAATGCTGGTGCCTATTGTATGTCAATGGCATCCAACTACAACTCGCGGTTTCGACCAGCGGAAGTGCTATTGCATGAAGGGCGCGACTATTTGATTCGTCAGCGCGAAACGATGGAAGATATACTGAGAAGTCAAGTGGAAGTAGAACTGGAACAAGCTGTTCTTGCTTGATAGAAAAAAAGGACGAATGATGGTTAATGTAACGTATTTATTCTCCATCATTCGTCACTCCTATATCTTAGGAACGGTACACAAATAACTTTACATTTTGACCTGTTCTTTTGTCCTTCTTCATCGTTATAAAAAGCCTTACAGAACACAGACTATGTGCGGTTTTTATGCCTTGAATAAGAAAAAAATAACTAACTCAAAATTTGTAAACTTATTTATATCCTATTCCTTACTGTCGATTCGGGCTTGCTTTTATTTTAGAGCGTTTTCCCTTTATCTCCGCACCACGCGCTCTCATTTCTGCGCGTCGTTCCTCTACTTTTGCTTTGCGTTCTGCTTGCAGCATCTCATACTTTTCAGCCTGCTCTGCATTCAGGATAGCTTTTAGCTCTTTGTCATGCATCTCTTTCGTTGTTGCTCTATTTTGACGCATCGCTTCTTTCTGTGCTTCCATTCGCTCTCGTTGACGCTCTCGTGCTACCTCTCCGGCTTTGGCATATTTCAGTTCTAAAGCTTCTACCTTAGCTTGCTGTTCTGCGGTCAATTCTAGCGTCTCACTCAGCTTTTCTGCACGTTGTTGAGCGCGCTCCGTCGCTGATTTCTTTTCTGTCCTTTCCTTTCGTTCTATCTTTTCGCTCTGCGCAAAAGTAATTGTTGTCCCTAATAGGATCAATCCAACGATAAGTACTAACCGATTTACTACTGTCATGTGTTATTTGATTTTAGACTCTCAAAAAAAGAAACAAGTAGTCGTGCTAGGAACGACGACAGAATAGATCAGTCAAGTCATCAAATCCTCGTTTCCTATAGTTTTCTCACGCTAATTCGTCTCATGTATTGGTTCTTAGACTACTTTGTTAGACGAAGGTTTATCAAAAGGTAACTTTGCTTGAGCAAAAGGTTCACTCTCTCAAGATATACCTCCCCAGCACAAATATTTAATATTCAAGTATTCTGAAATGCCATATTTAGAGCCTTCTCGTCCAAATCCACTTTCCTTGACTCCACCGAAAGGAGCAGCCGCCGTCGAGATAGCTCCCGTATTAATACCGACCATTCCATATTCTAATGCTTCAGCAACACGCCAAATTCTTGCATAGTCATTTCCGTAGAAGTAAGCAGCCAAACCGTACGGCGTATCGTTCGCCAACTGAATGACTTCGTCTTCCTGTTCAAATTTGAACACAGCAGCTATAGGACCAAATATTTCTGTACGAAACAAATCCATTGCTGGAGTAGCATCTGCAATAACAGTAGGTGGAAAGAGCAGGGTATCTTCTGATTCTTGAAAACGAGTACCACCAGTTTTAACTGTACCTCCTTTTGCTACTGCGTTCTTCACCAGTTCTTCTACTGATTGTACAGCAGACTCCTCTACCATAGGCCCGATGTCTGTTCCTTTTTTCAATCCATCCCCAACCATCAAATCAGCACTGTTTTTGGTCAGTTTAGCTACAAACTCATTGTAGATACTAGCATGCACAAAAAAGCGATTCGTACAGATACAGGTTTGTCCAGCGTTGCGATACTTAGAAGCCATTGCTCCTTTTACAGCAGCGTCTACGTCAGCATCTTCAAAAACAATAAATGGCGCGTTGCCACCTAGTTCTAAAGACACTTTTTTTACCGTGCTTGCTGCTTGTTTCATCAATAACTTCCCTACTTCAGTAGAGCCGGTGAACGAAATTTTCTTTACTGTTGGATGTGTCGTTAGTACTTTTCCAACTGGTTCAGCATTGTTAGTCGTTACGATGTTGAGTACACCATCTGGCATGCCAGCTTCTTTCGCTAAGACACCCAACGCCAAGGCGGAAAGTGGCGTCAACTCTGATGGTTTGATAACTACCGTACAGCCTGCTGCTAATGCTGGAGCGACTTTTCGAGTAATCATCGCATTCGGAAAATTCCAGGGTGTAATAGCGGCACATACGCCCACTGCTTGTTTAATGACGACGATTCGCTTGTCCGTCGTTTGTGCTGGAATGGTGTCGCCGTACACACGTTTAGCTTCCTCTGCAAACCACTCGACAAAAGAAGCACCGTATTTGATTTCTCCCTTTGCTTCTAGTAGTGGTTTCCCCTGCTCTGTCGTCAGTATAGTCGCTAAGTCATCGACGTGTTCCAGTTGCAACTCGTACCAGCGGCGTAGAATACGAGCGCGTTTGGCAGCACGGTAGTTGCTCCAAATTTTAAAAGCATCATGCGCGTGTTGAATAGCTTTTTCCGTTTCTGTCTCGCTGCAGTCAGCGACTTCAGCTAGTTGTTCCTTGTTAAAGGGATTGTATACGCTAAAGGTCTTTCCATTGTCAGCTTTGACAAACTGACCGTTGATGAAAGCGTTGGTTTGTAAGAGGTCTGGGCGATTAAGTTGCATCGTTAAGTATTGATTTGTTTGTCTATTCAACACAAAATCAAGAAGGATGATTGATAAAGTCACTAAGAATATCTAATTTTGTTGTCCCAATTCATTTACCCACGTGACGGAATTGGTAGACGTGCTACCTTGAGGGGGTAGTGTCCTATGGATGTGCTGGTTCGACTCCAGTCGTGGGTACTTAAAAAAAGCTCAACAGTCAGATGATTGTTGAGCTTCTTCTTTTTTAGACATGTTTAGAGCAACTTTTGAAGTTGCCTATTAGACTTATTTGCACAGCTTGTAAAGAAACTTCAAAAGCCTATGATTCTTAGTTTTACTACTAGTTCTCCGCAAACACCTCCGCCAATTTTGCCTCTAACGCTGACCCACGCAAGTTGCGAGCGATGATTTTACCTTCTGCATCCAAAAGTATCGTACTTGGGATAGACCGAACGCCATACAACTTGGCAACGTCATTCTGCCAGCCTTTCAGGTCGCTTACTTGCTTCCACGTTAATTGATCTTTTTCGATGGCTTGCAGCCAACGCGACTTCTGCTTATCCAAGCTAACGCCTAAAATCTCGAAGCCTTGTGCTTTATATTTGTCATAGACCTTGACCACATTTGGATTTTCTCGGCGACAAGGTCCACACCAACTTGCCCAAAAGTCAACCAATACCACTTTTCCTCTCAGTTCAGAGAGTGTCAAGTCCTCTCCTTCTGGCGTTTGCTGGGTGAAATCTGGGGCTTCTGAACCGATCATAAAAGCCGTAGCACTTGCTGTTTGTGATTTTATAGCTTTGGCAGCAGCTGGAGCCGTCTTCTGGTATTTGTCCATAAAGAGCTGACCGAAGTAAGTGACATTCGGATGTTGTTTGCTACTCAATCCACCCACCATAGCTGCTAATGCCAACTGATAGCTATGCGATTCAGATGGAATTTTAGCTAATAGATCAGTTAGGTACTTTTTGTGGACTTCTGCTGGGAAATTGAACGCGCTAATCGTTTCTGTATAACTTTTGACTGACTCAAATACCCAAGCATTGTGTTGATACGCTTCATCTGTCCAGTCAACATGTTGAAAAAATTCGTTGGCGTAATATTCTAGTTCGTTGTTGTAGATAGAACCATTATTTTGGAATGACAAGTAAGTAGTCAAGGCCACTATTTTTCCTAGATAAGGATTCTCTTCTGCCGTTTGTAACAACAGATCCAACTTCTTGTCATCCAATGCTTTGAGCGAAGCACTAACCGCTTCTACTTTTTGCTTGTCTCCGCCTGCCACTTGTATTTGACGCATGAGCAAGTTAGTTTCCTTATTCAGCGTATTCATATCATTGCGGAGGACAGCATAATCTTTATTCAGATCAGATAGTCTTGTATTTGCTCCTTGAAAGTCTTTGCATGTACCTGAAAGGATCACTTGATCTTCCTGCCCCAAAATGACAGGCTTTACATTATTTGCGCCAGCACCTACATAGTAAAATTGTGAATTGCTTTTGGGCATTTCATAGGCATACAAGTTATTGGCTCCTTTTTCTAAAAAGGCTACTTTATCCATACCCACTCCATTGAATTGATAGAGCATCAATGCTGGTGTGTTTGCACAGGATTCGTCACCTTGGTACGTAATGCGTGTCTGGTCGGATTGTGCTTGTACTTGAAAAAAGAATATAAACGAGAGAAAACAACTGATGATAGATCGCATATCTTGATTGATTTTTAAGTCGAATGCCAAAGTTAACAACTATTCGATGTAAGAAGATCAGATTTGAGATTTGCTAATACTTTCTTAACTTTCACTTCCTTAAAATGGTCTTGCTACTTATCAACATAGCTCCACCATTTTTTTTACATCAAAAACGAAAAACAACTATGAAACGACGATCTGCTATCAAAAATTCTCTCTTAGGACTTGGAACACTCTCCTTAACGAGTGCCTGCGATACTTCTAAGGCGACGACTGTCAACAACGCGACTAACATGACTCCAATAAAATTGAAAAACAATATCAATCATTCCGTCTGCCGCTGGTGCTACAATGATTATGCATTAGAAAAGCTAGCGGAAGAAGTAAAAACTATTGGGCTTCAGTCTATCGAATTAACAACGCCTGATGAGTGGGTTACACTAAAAAAGTATGACCTAACGTGTGCAGTCGGCACCCGAAAAGGGATGAGCCTAACAGATGGATTTAATGATCCTAAAAATCATGAATCACTTCAAACTGCTTACATTCAACTGATCGACCAAGCTGCCGATGCTGGTATTCCAAGTATTATTGTTTTTTCTGGTAACAAACGTGAACTGACGGACGAACAAGGCATCGAAAACTGTGCGGTCGGTTTAGATAAGGTGGTGAAACATGCCGAAAAACGGGAGATCCAAGTCGTTATGGAGCTATTGAATAGTAAAGTCAATCATCCTGACTATCAATGTGATACGACACCTTGGGGAGCAGCTTTGGTCGATAAACTAGGATCGGATCAGTTTAAGCTGCTGTATGATATTTACCACATGCAGATCATGGAAGGCGATGTGATTGCGACGATCCGACGGTACAAGGATTATATCGGACACTATCATACTGGCGGTGTTCCTGGTCGCAACGAATTAAATGAAACACAGGAATTGTACTATCCAGCTATTATGCGCGCTATTTTGGAAACAGGTTACACAGGCTATGTCGCACAGGAGTTTATTCCGACTTATGATGACCAAATGGCGGCTTTGAAAGAGAGCGTACTGGTGTGTGATGTTTAAAGAGCAGTTGGCTATTGACGGTTGGCTATTGGCTTGTTCAAGGGGAAGCTTTAGTTCATATTTTACTCCCTCCTGTCTAAATTAGACTTTTGACGTTTTACTTGAAGCAGTGGCAGCATCTATTGGCTACCACTGCTTTTGGCTTTAACGAACTTCAAAAGTCTTTTTTCTTTCAATATTTCCTATCGACTCAACAATACTTTTTCTACGTATTGCTGCTCGCCCACTTGTACGGATAAATAATAGATGCCATCTGGCAGATTAGTCAAGTCCAGTTCAAAACGTTGTTCTACTGTAGGCGTATTTTGAACACGCAGTTGTCGTCCCAATGCATCAAACAACACCCAGCTTACAGCTACTGCCTCTTCTAATTCAATCGTCAGGCGGTCACTAGTTGGATTTGGATAGATCATCAGGTCGTCACTATTGAGCAAGGTCTCAACAGAGGTGTCTATATCTTCATCTACAGTGATCGTCATTGTCGCGCTACTAGCACATCCATTTCGGGAAGTCGCGATTAGAGAAACGGTATATATCCCTGCTTCGCTGAAAGAATAAGTAGGATTGGCGTCGCTGCTGGTATTGCCGTCGCCAAAGTTCCATTCGTAAGTTTCCGCCCCGTTGGCTTGTGCTTGGAAGTTGATGGTTTCATTTGGCATGACATCAGTTTCGGAAGCTTCGATGGTGACGAGTTCGGCACTTTGGGTGGTGGTGGGTCGTACAACAACAGCGGTGCGTCCACAAGGGTGGTTGGCTTCTATTTCCCAATCGTAGAAAAAGAAATAGCGAAAGTTCGTTTCAGGTTCAGCAGAGCTTTGGATGGTGACTACGTCGTCTATTTCGTACGGATAGTCTACGTTTGAGTTGCTATGGAGTAGTGAATTACCTGCACTCAAAAGGAGCTGATAACCTTCTCCAGCTGGTACAAACATGTTCAGTTCTATACGCGACTCGCCTGCTTCGATGGTAATTATTTCTTGCTTTATTAAGTTGCCTTGCTGATCGCTCAGCTTGATGATTCTCTTCCCTCTTTCCTCCGCAAATACCTTCACCGTTTTTAAGGTAAAGTCCTGTGCAGCATCGAACAACAATCCAGCATCATCTATAGCATAACTTGTTCGTTCATTTTCTTCTACTCCTATCTTCCCAGCCGAATAAGTAGAAATAATATCTGCGTAATACGTTTCCAATTCACTGATAGCGGGTGTAGCTACTCGGTCGCCCTCTCCTATCGCTTCTCCGCCAAACGGCAGGCTATACCAACGTACCGTTTGGTTGTCGTCGAGTGTAACCTCACTTTCTAGCAACACATTCGCATCTCGACAAATAGCTGTTTCGTAGGTAGCAGAAAGATTTGCACTAATCGCTTCCACATCTGCTACTCGGAACGTATGTCGAATACGGTTGTTCTGACTGCGCATGTCAGGTCTGCCATTCGGGGAGTATATATCGACCACTAACTCATAATCACCTGGCGGCAAGTCCGTCAAAGTCGGTAAATTAATCTGCGCCACTTCATCATAAGCAACATTGCCTGTCCATTCTACACGATCTACTCTTGAAGCAGCCCCCGTGATGAAGTAGTCAATAGTTAAGGAACGTAGGTTGCTATTTCCGTTATTCTCGACCGCCAGTACGTTATTAACTTCATTCAAGCAAAAGATATTTTTCTCTGAAAATACATTCACCAACACCACATCATTCGCTGTGGAAACTGGAGGCGTAGGCGAAAAACCTTGATCGATCAAGTAGTCGTAAGCTGCGCGTACATCTATCAATCCGTTTCCGTATACATTATCTTCTCCTGCTGCTCCCAAATCGCGCGCGGTACGGTACAGTGCCGTTAAAAAATCAACTCCTCCCAGTTCGGGAAACGCTTCTTTCAATAGCAAAATCGCACCAGAAACATGTGGCGCAGCAAAGGAAGTTCCGTTCAATTGAACATAGCCACCATTGTCACTAGCAGAGCGAATCTGTTCACCTGGCGCAACAACTTCTGGCTTGATTTCTAGTCCATCCGAACCTCCGCAACCGCTCGGCCCTCGACTTGAAAAACTGGTGATGCGTAAATTGTTAGTACTGACACTGCCTACTGAAAAAGCACTAATCAAAGAAGAATTCAGACTAGCTTGCCCCGAAATGGTGCTACTATCAGGACCAGAATTTCCTGCTGCCCAAACGACGGCAATACCAGCTGCTTCCAGGCTATTCAAAATATTGGTAAAAAATTCATTACAGCCGCCGTCGTTCCCCCAAGAGTTGTTGACCACATCGGGGATATCGCCTGTGGTGTTGCTATTGCCATCAGGATTGAGTGCCCATTGTAAATTACCAACGCTGGAGCGGATATTTTGTACTAACTCACAATCGTCTAGTTGAGTTGGCCCACCTAGCCATTGTGTGTTGTAGGCTACCCCAATCGTATCGTTTGTGATGCGATCCAATCCAGCGACCACTCCAAGTACATGTGTGCCATGGAATACACCACAGTCCTCTGGCTGTTCTGTACCTGCCCAAGCTTCCCGTAAGGGTGTCGCATTTCCTAAAAAACCACCGCGTAATGCAGGGTGCATTTGGTCTTGACCTGAGTCGATCACCAATACTTTTGTTCCATAGCCAGTGTAGCCCATCGCCCATAATTCATCTGCTTTGATGACCGATAGATTTTCTTCTGCATTGCCAGGAGCGACTGTAGGTGCTGCTTCTACAATAGTCGAATGATTGAACGCCTTGAACTCAGGTAGTGCTTCGATGAGATAAATGTCTGGCGACTGACTCAAGACAGCGATCGCTTCTAAATTAGCACGTATGTGAATCATATTGGTAATCCAATAAGGCTGAACACTTCCTTTTTCTACTGTTTTGAGTTGGCTTAGTTGAGCGAGTAGGTCGGCTTGCGTGTCTTCTGCTTTTTTCTCCAATAACTGCACCAAACGAACGCGACGTTCATGCAAGGATAGCCCGTTTTTTGACATGAGTTGAGCTTCTGCTAACACATCTACTTGATCGTTCAAGAGCAAAATGACCTCGTGAAAATCTTTCGGTTGCGCTTCCAGTTGATCGAGTAGAATAGGGTCTATCTTTTCTACGTTCAAGGATTGAGCGAATAGGGAAGCACTGCATAAAAGCGGCAACAGTGCTACGACATAGCGTATATAGTTTTGCATATTTCTATAGATTCAGATAGTAATTGAATTAATTATTGATTGCCGCGCATTCAGGCAATGCATCGTAAATAGCTTGATGTAAACGCGGACGGATATTTAATTCGTATAGTTGTCGGTGCGAACGGTCAGGATAAACGCGATTGGAGCAAAAAACGACAATGAGATTATAAATTGGATCGATCCAAACGAACGTACCAGTGTAGCCAGAGTGTCCATAACTCATTGGACTTGCGCTTTCCGCAATATAATGACTCGCCTCTTTTTGTAGACTCGGTTTGTCGAATCCTAGCCCTCTTCGATTATTAGGATATTGATAGCTTGTAAAAACAGCCAACGCTTCTGGCGCGATCAGTTGCTCCTCCTGATAGCGACCTCCGTTCAAGTAAAGTTGCGCTAATTTAGCTAAATCTTCGGTGGTGCTAAAGAGTCCAGCATTGGCAGAAACGCCGCCCATCATACCTGCGCCTTCATCGTGTACGATGCCTTGTATTTGTTGTTTTCGGAAAAAAGTGTCGCGTTCTGTGGGAACGATTCGATCTATTGAAAAATGGCGCAGCGGATTGAAGGTGATGGTGTTGGCATCAATTTTTTGATAAAATTCGCGCTTCAAATACGTTTCGTAATTTTCTCCTGTAATGTCTTCTATTATTTGAGGCAATAAATAGAACAGCAGTCCAGAATAACGATAGCCTTCCTCCTCTCGCAAATCGGACTTTTTGATAGCACGCTTCATCTTCTTTTGATAGTTGCGATGCAGCCAAAGATGGTCGGTGATGCGTATCGAATAACGAGCGGAAGAGTCTTGCTGAAATGTACGCGCTTTGTACGTCCCGTCTTTCTTTTGCGCGCGCTGCCAGTGTACAATACCAGGCTGCAATTGAGCTTGATGCGCCAACATTGCTCGAAAGGTCAGTTTGGACTTGTTCGACCAGCGCATATTGGGTAAATAGTCTTTCAATGCTGCATCTAAATCAAAGCGTCCTTCTCCATATAGTTTCATCAAAGCTGCCAACGCAGAAGTAATTTTCGTTACCGACGCATAATCATAAATATCGTCTTTTTGAACTGCCCGCACTTGATCGTATGTCCAATGACCATAGGTTTCATGTAATACAATCTGACCGTCTTTTGCAACTAAAATAGTTGCACCAGGAAAGGCTTCTGCCTCTATGCCTTCTTGTATAATACTTCCCAACGCCGCTGTCAATTGAACGCTATCCATATTGACCGCTGCAAGGCTACCCGTTGTCAGGATTTGTGCAGTCGCAAACGTGCTGCACAGTAAGAATAGCAAAACAAGTCTATTCGTCAACTTCATGGATGCATGTTATTTGGTGGAGACTTGAATAGCGGTCATGGTTGTTGTTTCTTTTGATGGCTGCGCTAGTGGTAGACAAACACTCATCACTGTACCTTTTGGGTAGTTGTCACGTATTTGGATAGAACCACCGTGCATATTGACGAGTTCACAGACGATATAAAGTCCTAAGCCAGTACCTTTCGTCGAACGGGTGTCCTCACTTCCTACCCGATAAAATTTGCTAAATACTTCTTTTTTTTCTTTGTCTGGAATGCCTATTCCTTCATCAGCAATTGCTATCTCTATATGCTCATCTACTCGTTCGATACTCACCTGAATAGATGGCGTATCTTTAGAATACTTGATGGCATTTTCTAATAGGTTAATAAACACAGAAGTCAAGCCCGACAAATCGCCTTGTATGTTCGGAATATCTCCTTTTTCACTCAAGTGTATATGTGCATTTGGATGCTTTTCCTCGATCTCTGTCACCAGATCGTTCAGCAGAAAAGAAACATCGACCTCTTCTACATTCAACTGAAATGACTTTTCCAGTTTTGCAGATAATAAAAGATCACTGACCAAAGTGTGTAGCCGTTTGGTTTCTTTCAGCGCACTCCCACTAAATTTTTTTATGGCAGCAGGCTCTAGATCTCGACGAAGAAAGGTTTCTAGGATCAACTGGATAGAAGCAATAGGTGACTTTAATTCATGTGTGATGGACAATAGGAAATTGCGACGTTGTTTAGCACTGGCCACTTCTTTTCGATAACCTTGGTCGATGAAATAAACACCTGCGATTAGCATGACGATGAAAACCATAGATTCACCCAGAATCATCCACTCTTGCCATTCGTATTCCGCTTGAAGATCGGCTCGATTTTGTTCTAGCAGCTGGTACGCTTCCGAGTCTATACCATCAAACTGCGCCGTTGATGCCATCCGTAAGCGAAGCATTTCATCCTTAGCCGTATACGCATCTGTGTTTTTGGTGTAGAGTAAGATCGACCACCAAGCGAACGCCATGAGCATGTACGCAATGACAATATAAGAAACCAACCGTAGGCGAGAGTGCTTCATATTTACAAAAGTAGTCGATTTAGAAGGAAATGGTCGTACAGATTCTGTTCCATTCTTGTCAAAACCGCAACGGCAGGTCTGAAGTAGCACTGCAACAACAAAAATGCCACAAAAAAAGCCGGACAGCGCTAAAAGTGCTGCCCGGCTCAATAATAGCCATTGCTTACTTACCTAAACTTGTTTACTCAATTTCCTTGAGCGATAATTTTTGGTTTCTCAGTGTTCAACATGTAATCGATAACGGGTTTTTATCTTCGGTTTTTCGGAAGCTACTATAGTTATAATTGTGATAATTTATGAAGTAGTGAGATTTTGAGATGTGAGATATGAGACACTTCATCAATCTTCCTACAAATCAGCATATGGTGCGTGATTTAAGTTTAGTCTTTTAGCGTGTCTATTTTTTTTGAAAAAAGACCGAGAGTCCAACGTTCAACGTTCGCTTCTACTCGAAGCGTTCTTCAAACGCTCGCTCTCGGCTTTGCATACCCAACTGCATATGCAGCTAGATTTCAATTCCCCAGTTTTCTCAAAATATATTATTCTTTGTCGGAGCGAATCGCAGTTCGCTCGTATTAGACTTTCTTTTTAACTCAAAAAGGGAAAAAAGCTGGAGTTCCGAGCAGGCAGCGAACCACGCTGTCCAAAACTCCAGATTACCATTGCATCCCTAATCGGAATACAACACACACAAAACACCTTTTGAGTACAGAACTTTATAATCTTAAAAAGACACTAGCCATATTTCAGTGGAGTAGATCGTCCTTGTTTTCCTCTATTCTTTTACGCGCTATCTACTCAGAAAAGAATCGTCTTTCTTTTCAGTAGTAATCAATTTTGATGTTGTTGTTATCCCCTTGATTACGATTACAAATGTACAGGGGAACAACTGACTACCAAAGCCACGAAAGAGCAAAATATTAGTTTCCTAAGCTAAAATCTGATCCTTAATCAACTGATTATCAATTTATTCAGACGAACAAAAATAAATTTCTAACTAAATTGAAAAAGATTTATTTTTATAAAAAATTAAGAGAAAAAGCTATTTGGTAGGAGAATATTAACGAAATAGGAAGAATTAGGAGGAGAGGCTTTGGATAAATTGAAGCAATGTATCGTTTAGATTTTCAATGGCGACACCTAATTGCCAAGCGTCTCTGTTACGCGCTTCTACGTAGTTGGAAATCGCTCGAACTTCTAAAAAGGGAATCTGATGTCGCAAAGCAGCGTAAAAGAAAGCGATGCCCTCCATGCTTTCTACATCTACTGCGTAGCGGTCGCGTATAGTAGCAATACTTTTTGTACTACCATGAACCTTGTTGACGGTGAGTCCGTGGACTTTGGGAAGGAACTCGTAATCGGCACCACCATTGTTGAACAAGCGCGACTGCTGAAAGGGTAACTCATCCGATCCGATCAACTTTAAGTCCTCGTGTATATCTAGGAGCTGACCCTCTTGATCTTCTGCTCCCAAATCACCAAAACGTTCTGATATGACATTGACGACAGTCCCTAAAGCTAAATTAGGATCAAAACTACCTGCTACTCCAGCATTGATGAGAAAATCAAAAGGTCGTCGAGAAAGCGTTTCACTTAGTGCATAGGCCGTAAGCATCTGCCCTACTCCTGTGGTGAGCAATTGAACATGAAAATCATCCAATTGAAAACAATTTTCCTCCACTTGAGCAAAGTGATTAGTCAGGTAGGTTCGGGAAGGAGCAATCTCGAATGGAGTCGCTGCCACTAAAAGTAAACGCATACTAGATGATATTGAGTAGTTTTTTTGGTCAAAGTATCAAAAAAGTAGTACCTATTTTGTTTTCTTCTATGAGAAATATTTACATTTGTTTTGTCTTGCCGATAATTTTTGAAAAAAGCGAAGTCTACCCCTTGTATAACAAGAACTAGCTACTGAAGCTATTTTATGCTTCCCTAAAATATACATATCTTTATATTTTACCTGCTTCTTCTTGCCTACAAATGTACACAGCTGGTCGACTAGGGAGCAGTTGTAATTACGTTTGTGTAATACAACAATTCTAATTCACTTTTAGACACTTTCCCTTAACTACAAATACATCCTTCCAATTTTATATTGGATATTTTAATCAAAGATAAAGGATGATTAATAGAATGGTACGTATCAGCTACATAGCTGTAATATTTCCAAACAGACAATGTATTTAATTTTATCGACCAAAAAAAGCAAGTTATGAAATTCAATCTAATCGTTATGTTCTGCCTTCTTTGTTTGTGTTCTACTATACAAAGTCGTGCGCAGTCCTCGCATGTCATGAGTGCCTATCACCATTACAAACCAAAAGCATCTACAAACTATCATGATTTACTGTTCTTGATCCGGAATAGCTTACCAAAAGAAGTAGATGGCAACCCATACTTGATGGATTGGGAAGATGCATTGTTGTTCGTCGATGAGGATAAGATCTATAGCGTTCGTGCGCGCTATAGAGTATTGGATGACGAGTTTCAACTAGATATGAATGGCACTATCAAAGCAGTGTATCCTCACCTTATTAAAGGGATAGTCTTTAAAGATCGTGTGTTTGTCTCAGGTACAGAGTTGAGGCAGGACGGACAGTTACACGGCTTTTACGAAAAGCTAGTGAATGGACATACTTCTCTACTCAAAAAGTATACAGTCAATCAGAAAATGAACAAAGAAGGAGTCATAGAAGTTGGAGCGACTCATGTGACCTATCATTTTCGTAGAGGTGAAGAGTTCGTAGAGAGTATTGATGAGTATCGCAAACGACCTTGTAGCATATTCGTAGAGCACCTCCAATTCGCTAAATCCTACTGGAAGTCCAATAAGTTGAGTATAAATGAGGAAGCAGACTTACATCAGTTTTTTAGCTATTGTAATGAACTACCGTAGAAAACAAATACTTTCGCATATGCGTTCAAGGCAGAAAGCAAATAGGAATTACACATGCAAACTATACTAAGTATTCTTCTTTCCATCACTTGTTTGGTGGTTCATGCCCAACCTGATGTACAGTTTTCCGCTCAAGTAAGTACTGACTCTGTATTATTGGGCAACTACTTTAAACTGACCTTTAGCTTAGAAGACATCAATAGTACCGATTTTCAAGCACCTGAATTTGAAGGATTCACTATTGTTTCAGGTCCTATTTCTTCTTCTCGCACGACTATCGTTAATGGAGAGCGGTCGCACTCGATGAGTTATACGTACTATCTTTCTCCCGAAGAAATAGGCACATACTCTATCGCAGCAGCAACTGTAGACGTGGAAGGCGAAATTTGGTCGTCCACTCCTATTACGATTAATGTGTATCCAAATCCAGACGAGATCGTACAACAGCCAGAAGAAGCTAAGACAAATTCGCTGTTTGACAACTGGTGGTATCAAGATGAACGACCCAAAGAAAAACATGCTACCAAACCAAAGAAGAAAAAACAGCTGACCAAACGTATATAAAGTGCCTCATTAATTCTGAACTATCACTTTTTTCAATTGATACAGTATGCGAATTGGGTTAGTCTGTTTGGGACTATGTTGGATGTCATGCTTAGTCGCACAGACAACGAATCTTCGTCTACAAGATATCAGTATCACAGGAAATGAGCATACAAAAGATTACATTGTACTGCGTGAATTAAATCTAGTAGTCGGCGACACGCTATTTGTAGCAGACACCAGTGCGCTACTGTCTCAAAATAGAAATCAACTACTCAATACTGGACTTTTTGCAGACGCCGACCTATGGTTGGTTAGTGATTCGATCACCTTGACGACCCGACTGCACATTCAACTCACAGAGAACCTATTCATTCTACCATATGCATGGGTCGACTTCATCGACAACGACTTCAATGTGTGGTGGAATGTTCAAGGTGGTGCACTGGATCGAACACTACCTTATCTGGGGTTCAAACACTTTAACTTGACAGGACAGCGCGATGAACTGTCGGCTTACTTTCAAGTAGGCTTTACGAATGGAGTCAGTCTAGACAATACATTTATCCGAAAAATTCGGGTGGCGTATACTTCTCCCTACTTAGACAAAGCACAAAGTTTGCAGCTCACTAGCGACTTCCTCTATGGGAGAGATCGTACGGTTCGATTAAATACATTTAACAATCGAGATACCTTCATAACTAACGAACAGCAACCTTTGCTTCAGCGGACGCTTGCTAGTGTGGGGTTGAACTATCGTCCACAGCTATTTGAGTCACACGTACTTGAACTGAGTTTTCAGGAACGACAAGTCGATGAGGTTATCGTGCGAGCTAATGAAGATTATTTCGGTCGTTCCGATCAAAATCAGCAACGTTTTCTATCCTTGAGCTATCGGTTTACTTCTGATCGGCGCGATTTTCAGTTACTAGCGAAAAAAGGGTATTACTTTGAAGGAGGTGTAATTAAAGAAGGATTTGGACTTTGGGGAGAACGAAATGCCTTCATTCTGGATGCCGAATACGCGAATTACTTCTCTTTAAGTCCAAAGTGGTCATTGGAAGCTGTCTGTAGTGTTCGAACTAATTTGTTACGTTCGGACGTCGACTATTACAACTTACCTGTAGTAGGTCCAAAGCCAGAAGCAGTACGTGGCTACATCACGTATCACTTGCGGGGGAGTGACTTCGTCTATCTAAAATCTAGTTTTCGATACGAATTGTGGGACAAACGCCTGAATTTTCGTTTCTTACCTGCATTCATTGGGCAGTATAGAAGCTTGCCCTTAGCTATCTATTTCAAGCTGAATAATGATGCGGTCTATGTACATGCTGTCCATCCCGAACCTACTAATTCTCTCAACGATGAATTGCTGTACGGTGGCGGTGTAGGTGTAGACTTTGTCGTGGCGAATACTATGCGTCTAGAGTTAATGGGGAACACCAATTCGCTGGGCGATAGACGCTTTCAGTTACACACTTATTTCTCATTCTGATGCAAGTAGTCATTTACAGTCAAATCTTAAAAAAGGATGATATTCCTTACGTACAGCGCGTATTCGACTGTTTGCAGCAGGAAGGCATCAACATCTATGTGTATACTCCTTATTTAGAACAAATACGGGATCGGATTACGATTCAGAAGAATGTAGCTCCTTTCGATAACTACTTAGATTTTACGGTCAAGAAAATTGATTTTGTGCTGACACTTGGAGGGGATGGGACAATTCTGAATGCGTTGACGCTCGTTCGAGGAACAAATGTGCCAATTTTAGGCATTAACTTAGGTAGATTGGGGTTTCTAGCAAGCGTAGAGAAAAGTAAGATTGAGCAAAGTATACGGTTAGTCAATCAAGGATTGTACCGAATCGACGAGCGAAAGCTATTGTATTTGGAGAGTAGCCAACCTTTGTTCGAGGATTTGAATTTCGCCATGAATGATTGTACCATTTTAAAGCGCGATACCTCTTCTATGATTACCATTCACACGTACATCAATGGAGCTTACCTCAACTCGTACTGGGCAGATGGTCTGATTATTTCTACTCCTACAGGTTCTACAGGCTACTCATTGAGTTGTGGCGGACCAATCATCTTTCCGAGCTCTGGTAACTTCGTTATCACACCTGTTGCCCCACACAATATGAATGTTCGTCCTGTGGTCATTTCAGACGACTCCGTCATTTCTTTTGAAGTCGAAGGACGCGCGAACAACTTTTTGTGCACCTTGGACTCGCGTTTTCGTACTATCAACTCTTCTTATCAATTGGCTGTTCGCAAAGCCAACTTTTCAGCGCGGTTGGTTCGGTTCGATGACACTGTTTTCCTATCTACGCTACGCGAAAAGCTGGCGTGGGGAGTAGATCAGCGCAATCATTAGATTTGTTACGCAGCATTTTAATTGTCTGCATCAGGCAAATTTTATTCAGTTTCCCATAATTCAGCTACCACGTAACAAGTCTATTAGATACGTGAAATCTTCCATTTATCCTTGTACTGTTTTCTAGCTTTACTAGCTTTACAGCAAAATTAAAATTTATGCGATATTTAATCTACAGCGCGTTACTGCTGGGTACGTTGATCTCTGCATGTGGCAACAGCAACACTGAACATATAGAAGGCAAGAACTACATCGTGGATACTTGGATGGTAGATAACCAGACAATTCATTTTCGAGGCGACAGCACCATGATGATACTCACTCCTTTACGCGACGACAGTACCAATGCTGTACCTGTAGATACGATGATGGCTTATTACAGCTATGAACCCGACTCTACACCTATGCAGCTAGATATGCACATCTATACTGGCGCATTAGATGGTATGCGTCTGTTTGGCATAATAGAACAGACGCACACAGACACCTTCCGACTAGTCGCTACTAAAGGATTCGAAGGACAGGGAGCCAAATACCGTCCAAAAACAATGGAAGGAGGTAGAGTAGTTACTTACGCCAGAACGAAATGATGCCTCAGCCATATCATGCCCGCACACGCACGCGTTCCATTCGATAAAACTCTCTGAAAGTAATCATACGACGCTCTTGCTCGTCCCACAGCTTATTGAACATAGTGCCTAGACTCTCTTTGAAGGTCAATGTGGTCGTATAACGTTGCAAAATGGGATTTTCTTTGGCGCACTTTGCCAACTGATAATTTGGAATACGCGAACTCAGATGATGGATATGGTGAAAGCCGATATTACCTGTCAACCATTGAAAAACGCGTGGTAGTTTGTAGTATGTGCTTCCTTTGATGGCTGCCAATACATAATCCCAATTGTCCTTCCAGCGCATATAACCTTCCTCATGCTGATGTTGCACGTAGAAAAACCAAAATGAGACAATACCAAAAAACCAGATAATCGGAATCTGTACCATTAAAAAAGCTTTCCAGCCGATCAAAAAGCCAAGAGTCGTATAGACAATAGCCATACAAACATTGTTGAATAAATGCTTGCGTGTTACGTTTTTATGATTGGTGAAGCTGACAAAAGGATAGCGCAGTCGGAAACCCATATAGATCATCGGCGCGATACAAAACAAAACGAATGGATTGCGAAATAGGCGATATTTGAATCGTCCCCAAAGCGACATTGCTCTAAATTCTTCAACCGTCAAAAAATTGATGTCCCCAATGTCTCTAAAGTCTAACTGCCCAACATGTCCATGGTGAAAGCTATGAACACGCGACCAGTAGTTGTAAGGAATAGAGCTAAAAAAGCTACATACAAACCCGACTGCATTGTTCCAATTTCGCTTTTTCAAAAAAGACTGATGTCCACAGTCGTGCTGAATAATAAAGATTCGGACAAGAAAAAAGCCATTAATCAAGCCTAAACCTAACGTGATCCAATAAGACCAAGAAAGTGAAAAATACATTAATACCCAAAGTCCAACGAAGGGACCAAATGAGTTGATAAGCTGAACAATCGCTTTTCTAGTAGAAGGTTGCTGATATTTCTTGACAATTCCTTTCCAGTTTTTCAGTTGTTCTTTAATTTCTTGGTCGAGGTCTTGCTTCAATTGTGTGGTATTCATGTGTCTGTTTTATTTCTCTGGCACTCACACGAACATCTATTATAAACGTTTCGTATGCTACTAGTCGACAAAGTTAAAGTTGGTAAACGTAATAGCGTTATACCTTTAGGAACAATAATACATATTCCTTAAAAGTTTATCATGCCCTACTAAAGAAAAATGACGAAGTTTATACGCAGTTCAAGAAATAGCGAAAACATGAGTATTCAGTTTTCGCTATTTCTTACTGCCTAGTCTAATCCTAATAACAAAAGAAAGGTTTAACCAATAAATGGCTGTAAAGAGACACTCAATCTATGCGTAGTGAGTTGATTTTTAGAAGGATGGATAATCATCTATATCGTACCTCACTGCCACAAACGACAATAAAACGAGTCGCTCTCTACTCAAAATCTCATCTCTTTAGTCATCTACTCAATCACCAACTTCTCCACCACTGTTCCAAACGAACCGCTCACCTCTACAAAGTAAAAGCCGCTCGATAAGTTCGCCACAGAAAGTGGTAAGTAGTTATACCCAGCTTGTGCTTCCCAAATTTGATGGCTCATTTGCTGTCCATTAATATTCAGGACACGTACTTGCAAGTTCTCGCGCGTGTCGCCTTCAAACGTCAAATGGGCAAAATCCTGTGCTGGATTCGGGAACAATTGTAAGCTCTGCTCTGCAAAAGTTGCTGTAGTCGAAACAGGTAAAGATGCATCAATAATTGTACCACGCTCTTTCGCCACCACACAGTTCATATCACCTGCTGTGGATGTGACACAAGCTTCGCTGTTGTAGTTGACCATATCGAAAATCTCGACATTATCGACTGCCCAACCGTAGCTGTCTACTTCTGCATCCGATGCAAAACGGAAGCGGACATAGACTTCTTCACCTGCATACTCCGATAGGTCTAGATAGCTCGTTTGAAAATCGCGTTGTAGTCCAGCAAATCCTTCCAAGCGAGGAATGGAAATCGTGTTGTACGCAATGCGTGTAGGATAACCATTTCTAAAAAACTTATCGGCTACAGTTTGCCACGCAAACCCATCGGTACTGATTTGTACGATGCCTCCGTCAAAGCCCCACTCGGTGTCGTAGCTGTGTTCAAAACTCAGAGTAGGCTGTTCGCCAGTCACTAAAATGGGGTCTAACAACTCAAACACTTGATCTTGTGGTACATCGCCATTAGAACCCACGATCCAAGCCGAAGAACCATCTACGCCTACTTCTTCTATGATTTCCCAAATTAAAAAGGCTTCCTCATCCAATGGAAAAAAGTTCCAATTGTCATCGCCGTTTTCCATATCATCTTTGAATTGTTCGATAGAGACATTCGAGGCATCTGTCGCCAATTGATAGACGACTTCTACACTCGTACCGCTACTTAGATTCAAGGTGCGGAAGTTGATTTGATCGCCTTCTACGTTTGCTACTACCCCTTCTGGCACACTGATGAATGCATCGAATGTTGTGCCTTCGGCAAGTAGATCGTAGAAATTCACGTCGGCTACTACACTATCCTTATCGTTAGTCACCCTTAGCGTCACTTCGATCAAGTCACCTGCGGCGGCATTGGGTGTCACTACTTTTGCAATCTTCAATTCCTTGATACAATCTGGTCGAGTGCTGTAGCTCTCCACACCATCGTTTCGGTTAGTGTTTTCGCCTTGTTCCGCTTCAAATCCTAATCCACGGTTCGCAAATACTTGCCAGATGATGCACTGATTTGCGCCTCCGTAATTTGCTTCATCAGCAGCTAGAATACCATCGCGACCATCTAGCAGACCTGGTTCGCACGCCTGCAATTTCATCCCATCCATGACTAGCTGTACCGCCATGTTGTTACCACCTGTACCACGTACTAAATCAGGATCGAACCCGTGCTGATCGACCATTGTCCAATAGAGTTCCCAAAGTGTAGCTGCCCAAATTTCTCCTAGTGGATGTGGCGCAGTTGTTCCAATGATGTCGTGATAGGTTTGAGAATTGACTGCGAAATCAGGCGAGTAAGGAGAGCGACGGATGCCACTCGCGTCAGGATTTTGTTGAGCTGCATAAGATCCAATTGTACCTCGTCTGTTCGCTTCGTCGTCCGCAGTTACGGTCGTCACTAGCGTAAAAAAGTCACTCCAGCCTTCGCCCATTTGCTCATCGTTGAATAAACAACCCGCTGCACTTGGTCCGCCAGTTAAGCGATTGGAAATACCGTGTCCATATTCGTGCGCGATGACTCCATTGTCTAATGTACCGTCTACTTGAGTAGGTCCATCTAGGTCAGGAGTGACAAAACTCACTTCTAAGCCTTGACCTAAAAATTCCTTCAATTGTTGGCAATCTCCAAAATCAACCATCACAGAAGGAATCGTAATAGGATCGTCTGTACCAGATGCCATACCACCAAAACCACCACCATCGAAATTACAAATAATGACTCCGATAGCACCAGCCAATTCTGCGTTCCATACTTTTTCAGAAAATAAACATCCGCCTCGATCTATCATCGCTACTTTTCCAGCTACGTCGTTTTGAATAGCATTGCAGCCTAATGTAGCGTCGAAAGAGCCATCATCTACCAAGACGACTTCTCCACTCACAGGAATGGAGTCAATAGTTGCTCCAAACTCCGCAGCTCTGGTTTCATATACGCCGGCTACTGCACCAGGTGCATTCACCGTCAAATTCCCACTATTCTGATTCCAAAGATACATCTGCATGGAACCGCTTTGCCCGTCAGGAGGCGTACCAAAGTTGGCATTGTTCGTGCCACCACCGTCTTGTGCTTGTGCCAATACGTAGTCGCCACCACCGCTTGCGCCAGAGTAGTTGGTTTGCTGAAAAGCACCAGCCGACTCATCCATACCATAGGCAAAGACAAAATCGTGCATGTAGTTATTGGCATAAAACAACTGAACCGTAGCGAAGTCGGTAAAGGTTCTAGGTTCTTCGGAAGGGTCAAAAAGATAGTCAAAAATCAATAGACTATCCCCTTCTGGCTCGTTGCCTTGCGATCTATTTTCGTCTTGGCTATCTTCAAAAGCGTGTACATTGTTGCCGCGTGTAATGGTAAATTCTGCACCTTCCACACCATTTGTATCATGCCAACCAAAAGGAGATGCCAAACGATCTGCTGGGTCTTCTAAGATGGCACGTTCCCCATGTACTGGACTTTCTACTGGGAATGGGAATACATTATATGTTCCAGCAGCTACTGTCTCTGATCCGAAGGCAAAGTAGTTGGAAATACTATTAGTCACTGGCGTCTGACACTGAGCAGCAGAGGTGTGTCTGTGATCGTGGTTGCAATAGACAGTATAGTTGCCTTTATGTAACACATCGCCTGTCAGCGCGTCTACACGTAAGCTCCAATAATCAGCACTGTTGTGCATGTCAATAGCCAAATCCCAAGCTAACCGAACTTCCGTGTCGCTTACTTTTTGGTAGCTCAACTGTACCGTGATTGGACTAGCGGAAATGTTGCCGCCTTTGAATTGAAAGGTTTTGTCGTCAATCTGTGTGTCGAACTGCACTTTATCAGCCGTTTGAATATCCAGATGACGCATGGCACTTTCGATAGCCTGATCGGCGCGTAGCAAAGGCTGCGTTGTATTGACCGAATTGGCTAAATCCTTGAAAAACCGATTGGTAGCGAAGAAAGGTGTTCCGCCTTTTTTGACATGTACGCCAACTATGGCGTTGTACAACTTGATGCCTTTGTGTCGCTGCGTAAAATAGATGTGTTCTACGCCATTGTGTTGTGTCAGATATTGATCGCTAACAACTAAGTCGGCTACATCCGCATCCGTTAGTTGCCAATTTGCTTGCTGATCGAGTAAATACTGCCGAGCAATGTCCTCAGTAGGCAGCTTTTGCGCCCAACTACAACAGATACTTAGACAGACAATCCATCCAGTAAAAAGTAATGATTTTTTCATCAAAAAAAGAGTGATTTTTCATTGGAGAGTGATAGGCTACAATTAGCAATAATTAGTAATTACCATAATAAGCTAGCTCTCGAATGAGTATAGTGAATAAAAATCTTGAAAATATTCAGGTGTGTATTTAATAATTAATTGATTCATTTATGTTTATAAGTCAATCAACTATTCTACTTCTCAGGCAATGTAGAAAACTGGGAATTTGGCTTTTCTACCTTCTTTATGTCGGCTAAAAGCGAAAATAAACAAAAAATTAGCTCGTTTTCACGAGTTTACTCCAATTTTTACATGGAAGTGAGAAGGATTAACGTTCAGCAACCAACAAATTGAGCAAAATCAATGCACAACCTGTATCTTGCTCTTTCAATACAATCTATTCTTTATGCTTAGTTCAATACTAGAGAAACGCACCTTCCATTTTGAAAATAACCTACCGTATGCGCAACAACAAGACCAAGTAGACAACCTGTATGCTTATCGAGAGCAGTTTCTGTACCCGACTCAAGAAGATGGCACACCTTATATTTACTTTTGCGGCAATTCGTTAGGATTACAACCCAAAATAGCTAAAGTGTTCATCGACGAAGAGCTAGAAGCTTGGCATAAATTAGCTGTAGAAGGACACTTTGTCGGCAAACGACCGTGGATTCCGTATCATGAATATTTAGCTGAACCGATGGCGAAAGTAGTCGGTGCAAAACCTTCCGAAGTTGTGGTGATGAACACCTTGACGGTCAATTTGCATTTGATGCTAGTCTCCTTTTATCAACCGACTCCCAAACGCCATAAAGTCCTGATTGAAGCGGATGCCTTTTCATCCGATCAGTTTGGGGTGGTTTCTCAAATCAAGTTTCATGGTTACGATCCTGAAACGAGTTTGATTGCCTTACAACCACGCAAAGGGGAAGCGACTCTGCGACAAGAGGACATAGAAGCGGTGATCGAAGCAGAAGGAGAGAATATCGCTTTAGTGCTATTTGGGAATCCCAATTACTACACTGGACAAGTTTTTGATTTACAACGAATTACAGAACTAGGACACGCGAAAGGCTGCTATGTCGGTTTCGACTGCGCACACGGAGCTGGTAATGTCCCCCTTAATTTGCACGATAGCGGAGCAGATTTCGCCGTTTGGTGTACCT
>CAYLPW010000014.1:0-38943 GCA_964385665.1 uncultured Saprospiraceae bacterium | reverse complement strand
CGTTGGCGTATTTAAAAGTGGATGAGGTGGAGCTGGCGAAGGAGAATTTGGAGGTGATGGAGGCGCAGCGGTATTCGATTCCGTTACTGGAGGAATTGCTAACACAACTCCAGAAATAAAAAAGAGGAGAGCCATTGCTGACTTTCCCCTTTCTATTTTTATTGTGTGAATGTGCCATATGGGCAATTCAGTATGGGCGATTCATGAATCGCCCCTATTTTTCTTCGACTTCTTCGAACTCTACATCTGTCACGTCCTCTGTCGTACCGTCCGTGGCTGCGCCATTCGCATCGGCTTGTGCGCCTGCGCCATTCGCTGCTCCTTCTGCACCTGCCTGTGCCTGATAAATCTCCTGACTCGCTTCTGACCACGCATTGTTTAAAGCTTCCGTAGCTGTATCAATACGACTCAAATCTTCGGACTTGTGCGCCTCTTTCAATTCATTCAGTGCGGCATCAATTTTCGTGCGGTTGCCCTCCGAAATTTTGTCGCCGTACTCGCTCAACTGCTTCTCCGTTTGGAAGATCAAGCTGTCTGCCATGTTAATTTTCTCGACGCGCTCTTTCGCTTGACGATCTTGATCAGCATTCGCTTCTGCCTCATTCTTCATTCTTTCGATCTCCTCTTTGGATAGACCAGTCGACGCTTCGATGCGGATACTTTGCTCTTTGCCAGTTCCTTTGTCTTTCGCCGACACACTCAAAATACCATTCGCATCCATATCGAAGGACACCTCAATTTGAGGAACACCACGACGGGCTGGTGGAATATCATTTAAGATAAAGCGACCGACCGAACGGTTATCTTTCGCCATTGGACGCTCGCCTTGCAAGATGTGAATCTCTACCGAAGGCTGATTGTCCGCTGCTGTGGAATACACTTTTGACTTCTTCGTCGGAATCGTTGAGTTAGATTCGATGACCACATCGTAGACACCACCCATCGTTTCGATACCTAGTGACAAAGGCGTTACATCAAGTAGCAAGACATCTTGTACATCACCACTCAAAACACCACCTTGGATCGCAGCGCCTACGGCAACTACCTCATCTGGGTTGACTCCACGATTTGGCTTCTTGCCGAAAAAGTCTTCTACTGCTTTCTGTACTGCAGGAATACGAGTCGAACCACCCACTAAGATGATCTCGTCGATGTCTCCTTTGTTCAAACCTGCATCTTTCAATGCTTCTTGACAAGGCTTCAAGGTGCGCTGTACTAAATCGTCTGCCAATTGCTCAAACTTCGAGCGGCTGATTTTGACGACCAAGTGCTTCGGTACACCATCTACTGCTGTGATATAGGGTAGGTTAACTTCTGTCTCATTGGAAGAAGATAACTCAATCTTTGCTTTCTCTGCCGCATCCTTCAAACGCTGCAACGCCATTGGGTCTTTGCGCAAGTCCATGTTCTCTTGCTTCTGGAACTCTTCTGCCAAAAAGCTAATCAACACACGGTCGAAGTCATCACCACCTAAGTGCGTATCACCATTAGTAGATTTTACTTCAAATACACCTTCTCCCAAATCTAGAATAGACACGTCAAACGTACCACCACCTAAATCATAGACGACGATCGTCATATCCTTGTTGCGCTTGTCCAACCCATACGCTAAAGCTGCTGCTGTTGGCTCATTGATGATTCGGCGCACATTCAAACCGGCGATTTCACCAGCTTCTTTCGTCGCTTGACGCTGTGAATCATTGAAGTAAGCTGGTACAGTGACTACTGCCTCTGTTACTTCTTGACCCAAAAAGTCTTCGGCTACTTTTTTCATTTTCTGCAAGACCATCGCAGAAATTTCTTGTGCCGTATACATACGTCCGTCAATGTCGACGCGGACGGTATCATTATCTCCTTTCGCTACTTTATAGGCAACATTGTCTACCTCATTTCCCACTTCTGAGAACCGCTGCCCCATGAATCGTTTGATCGAGGAAACTGTTTTCTGCGGATTCGTGATAGCCTGTCTTTTGGCAGGATCTCCAATCTTGCGTTCTCCGTTGTCCAAAAAAGCGACAATGGAAGGGGTTGTTCGGCGTCCTTCATCGTTGGCAATGACAACCGGCTCATTTCCTTCCATTACAGCTACACAAGAGTTGGTCGTTCCTAAGTCGATTCCAATAATTTTACTCATTGCTGTATTGATTTCTATGTGTGCTTACGCATCCCGATAGCTATCGGGATTGGCTGTTGGCTTTTAGCTATTAGCCTATTCGGCGGGAAGCTAAATGCAGCTCAATCAGCGAGAATTAAACCTTGCCTTGCGTAAGCTCTTTTTTAGTTAAAATGTTTTCAAGCTTATCTAGTACAATAGATGTGCCTAAGTGTTCGGACTGTCGTTTTGTACGCTTTAATTTATCAATATGTCAAGTATTGGCAGTTAATGGTAGGATAAAGTGACAAAATGTCGGTCGAACTGATTGATTTGGTGGGTTGTTTCTTTGAAAACGCTTCTGGTGAAATTGAATAAATTGGTTGAACTGGTGCAGTTGTTTCCAGTTATTCCAGTTGACTCCATTTCACCTCCCGAAAGCTTTTAGAATTACCAACACATCACTCATGCTACGAAAAGTAATCAACCGAACCTTCAAAACGTACTACAACCTTCGCATGAAGCGCATTGAACGCTATATGCGACATCCGCAGGAAGCGCAGGAAGGATTATTTCGACAACTACTTTGGAGTGCGAAGCATACTGAATGGGGCAAACGATTTGACTACAAGCGGATTCGTTCCATGGAACAGTATGCGCAGCAAGTACCGATTCAACAGTACGAGGACTTTCAGCCCTATATTGAGCGCATGATGCACGGGGAGCGGCACGTGTTGTGGAATGGTCGGACGCGCTGGTTTTCTAAATCTTCGGGGACGACGAGCAGTCGCAGTAAGTTTATTCCAGTCTCTAAAGAAAATCTAGAAGGCTGTCACTTGCGCGGCAATTGGGATGCGATGACCTTGTTGTACAATCAGCGACCCGATGCGCGTATTTTTGAATTGCGGACGTTGATTATGGCAGGCTGCTGGAATCATTTTGAAGCACATTCCAAAACAAAAATAGGTGACGTCTCCGCGATTATGATTGATCGGATGCCAAACATTGGGAAGCCGTTTCTCGCCCCTGACTTTGAGACGGCATTGATGGAAGATTTTGAGGAAAAGATTGAACGGACAGCGCGATTGAGTAGCCAAATGCCAGATATTGTTTCGATTGCAGGCGTGCCGACTTGGGTGATGGTTTTGTTTAAACGGGTACTAGAATTGACAGGCAAATCCAATATTCTAGAAGTCTGGCCAGAGTTTCAATTTTATATTCATGGTGGCGTGAGTTTTACGCCCTATCGAAGCCAATTTGAAGAATTGCTACCGAGCGATCAAGTCAGCTATCAAGAAATTTATAATGCGTCGGAGGGTTATTTTGGTATTCAGAATGATTTAAAAGAGCGCGACATGCTGTTGCTACTCGCCAATGGCGTCTACTACGAATTCATTCCGATGGAAGAATGGGAAAGCGACGCGCCTAAGACCGTCAATCTGGCTGATGTAGAAATCGGGAAATCCTACGCCATCGTTATTTCTACCAATGCAGGACTGTGGCGATACACTCCTGGCGATACGATTCAATTTACCTCCACCAATCCATATAAGTTCAAAATTATTGGACGCACGAAACAATACATCAATACCTTTGGTGAAGAAGTCATCGTCGAAAATACCGATCAAGCAGTGACCTACGCCTGTCAGCAGACTGGTGCAGTCGTACAAGATTACACGGCTGCGCCTATCTATATGAATGACGGAAAAGGTGGACACGAATGGCTCGTCGAATTTAACAAACTACCCGACAACTTAGCAGCCTTCACCGAACACCTCGATCAACGCTTACAGCAAGTCAACTCTGACTACGAAGCAAAACGCTATAAAGATATGGCATTGGAACGCTTGACCTTACATCCAATTCCGAAAGGGACATTTCAGCAGTGGTTGAAGTCGAAAGGGAAGTCGGGCAGTCAGGTGAAAGTGCCGCGTTTGGCGAATAGTCGGGAGTATGTGGAGGAGGTGATGGTGTTTTTGAAGAAACAGAATCGAAAACGAGTACAGGTATAATGAATTGGTGCAACTGGAGAAATTGGAGTAACTGGTAGTCCCGAAAGCTTTCGGGAGGAGCAGTTTTACTAGCTATACCAATTCAACCAATTAAGCCAATTTTCACAAAAAAAATTCATGCAACTCAAACAACTCACCCAATACCTCGAACAAATCGCGCCTCCTTGCTACCAAGAAAGCTATGACAATTCTGGACTCATCGTCGGTGATCCAAACATAGAAATCACAGGTGTATTGACCGCTTTAGATTCTACAGAGGCAGTCATTGATGAAGCCATCGAAAAAGGCTGTAATGTGGTAGTCGTGCATCATCCAATTGTATTTAAAGGACTGAAAAGTTTGACAGGTCGTAGCTATGTGGAACGCGTCGTGATTAAAGCGATCAAAGCAGACGTAGCGATTTATGCCATTCACACGAACTTGGACAATATGTATACGAATGGCGTGAATACGAAGATTGCAGAGCGATTGAACTTACAAGATACGCGCATTTTAGCACCTAAATTCACGACCAAAAAAATAGATATTTACGTCGAAGAAGACAACTTACCGAAAGTACGCAACTACTTATACGTTTTTGGCGAGGTACTGAGTTTCGAAGGACAAATGGAAGATGGAGAGCCAGTGCATCGGGTCAGCATTAACTATCTTCCACACATAGAACACGAGATTCTCGAACGTTTGCGTGACAAACCCATCATTCGCTACGAAATTGCAACCGTACAGAATCCAGATGTGGAGATTGGTTCCGGTATGATTGGAACGTTAGAAAAGGAGATGTCCACAATTGATTTTTTAGCTTATTTGAAAGATAACATGCAGGTCAATGTCATTCGGCATACCGCGACGCTAGATCGACCTATTCAAACAGTAGCAGTTTGTGGCGGTGCAGGTAGCTTTTTATTGTCGAAAGCTATCAGTAATAAAGCTGATGTTTTCGTGACGGCTGACTACAAATACCACGAGTTTTTTGATGCGGATGGCAGGATCATGATCGCCGATATCGGACACTATGAAAGTGAACAGTTTACGATAGAACTATTACGCGACTTGATTTCTAAGAAATTTAGTACTTTTGCAGCCTTTTCCACAACGATAGTGACTAATCCTGTGTTTTATTACACTTAGATGTGGATGAAGCGTAAGGTTTTTTGCGCTTCCGAACAACTTCATTTTCAGATTAAACCTGAGAACTATTCTAGTTATTGACTTTTGTCAAAATAGCTGACACATACAAACTATACATTCACAATCTATGTAGTCTATGTGCCTATGTGTTTCAAATTTACACAGTTCTCGAATTAAAATTTAAGTCTAAACTATATGGCGACCAAAAAGAAAGAATTGACGGTGGAGGAAAAGTTGAAGCAGTTGTATGAACTTCAACTGATCGACAATGAACTGACCGAACTGAAGATATTGAAAGGAGAACTGCCAGTCGAAGTGAGTGACCTGGAAGATCAAATCGCAGGATTGCAGACACGCTATGACAAGCAAGCGGGTCAGATTAGTGATCAAGAAAGTACGATCACTGGTCACAAAGCAAATATTCAAGAAGCGATTTCTTTGATCGAGCGGTACGAATCACAGTCTCAAAATGTGAAGAACAATCGGGAGTTTGAAGCTTTGGAGAAAGAGATCGAAATGCAAAACCTGGAAATCCAGTTGAGCAATAAAAAGATCAGTGGTGCACAGATTGAGATCGAAAAAATAACAGAGAAGAAGAACGAAACAAATATTCGTCTGGAGCAGAAGAAAGCGGATTTAGAGCAGAAGAAGATCGAACTAGAGCGCATCACGAAAGAAACGGAAAAGCAAGAGAAGAAACTCTTGAAAGAATCTGATGCTTTGCGTAAAAATATTGAGGAGCGTTTGTTGATCGCTTATGATCGGACGCGCAATAACTATCGCAACGGCTTGTCTGTGGTGCCTGTCGAACGGAATTCTTGTGGCGGTTGCTTTAACCACATTCCACCTCAAGTACAATTGGAGATTGGGATGCGCAAAAAAATCATCGCTTGCGAGCATTGTGGTCGTATCCTGGTCGATGGAAATATTCTGGAGACGGAAGCGGTTTAGAGACGTGAGATTGTGAGTAGTGAGATGTGAGACAGTTTCGCTGGTAGATCAATACCTCTTCTACTCATACTTAAATAGCTGCGTAGCCTATTAAAATGCCAAGAGCAGGTCTTCTGTTTTTGGCATTTTTTTATTGATGGTAGATTTCTTTGCGCTCTTTGCGTATGCTTTGCGACTTTGCGTTCGAACCTTGAACCAGTTACTTTAACAATTCATAATTCCTATACTCCCCCAATCGCTTTCCCGTCCATTGCTCCACCATTCTAGATAGCTGCTCTTTCCAACTTAATTGTCGCTGTGTCGGATCGAACGTAAATTGCCAGTTCATCGCCTCAATTCGGTCTTGCATCACTTTTGGATGTGTGCCGTTGTAGCGTTGTAAGGAATCAATTTGACTGTAATCGAAAGTCGGCACATCAGGAATATTTTC
This sequence comes from uncultured Saprospiraceae bacterium, assembly GCA_964385665.1. Taxonomy (GTDB): domain Bacteria; phylum Bacteroidota; class Bacteroidia; order Chitinophagales; family Saprospiraceae; genus JAAUTG01. The sequence continues at coordinate 32,330 of CAYLPW010000014.1, read as the reverse complement.
CTTGACCCAATCATCGTCATGCCACCATTTATTGAAGCTCAACTGCTTGCGCTGCTGATGCAAGGGATGTTTAACCCACCCATAATGATGAATGTACGCTTCGACTTGACGCACCTTTAGTTTTCGTCCATCCAACTTGAAGCCTTGCGCATCTCGAAAGGAATGAATACGAGGGTCTTTGCGAACAATACGTACCTCTTTTCGATACCAATTTCGGGAATCGCCTAGGTAGTCGTACGAACCATAGAAGTGTCGATAGTTAAAAAGGAGTCCTTCGGTCGTTGCATCGTTTTGGTATTTCAGCATCGCATCTCGAATGGTCGTATGATCTTGTTCATGTACCACTTCGTCCCCTTGAATGTAAAAACACCAATCCGCATCCTCAGCAATCGCTTGATACGCTTTGTCTGTTTCCAAGGCTAATACACGCCCACTCTGCCGCAAACTTTCGTCCCAAACAGTCTGAATAATTCGGACTTTCGGGTCGATATTTTGTACCAACTGAAGTGTATCGTCTTTTGATTTTCCAACAGCAACTACGACTTCATCACACAATGGCAATATAGAGCGGATTGCTTCCACAATTGGGTAATCGTAGTGCAGTGCGTTGCGAATGAAGGAGAAACCGACGGTTTTCATAAAAGAGATTTGAGATCGCTTCGCCTTGAGATTTGAGATCGCTTCGCCTTGAGATAAACAGTCTCATATCTCACTTCTCAAAGCAAATCCGCTGCAAGCGGAAAGCGGTCTCAAATCTATTCAAACAAGATGCTATACAGTTCTTCGACTTTACCGAGCAGCACCACTTGAATGCCGTAGCGACTGGTGTCCAAGCCTTTCGTGTTGTATTTGGAAATAAAAATTTGTTCAAAACCCAACTTATCGGCTTCTTGTATGCGCTGATCGATGCGGCTAACAGAACGAATTTCGCCTGAAAGTCCGACTTCACCGGCAAAACACACCTTATCTGGAATAGCAATATCTTCTAAAGAGGAAATCAATGCGCTGACAATGGCTAAATCAATCGCTGGATCATCCACTTTGATGCCACCCGCCAAATTGAGGAACACATCATTTTGTCCGAACGCCAAACCACCTCGCTTTTCTAAGACTGCCAACAACATACTCAATCGGCGCAAATCGAATCCTGTTGCAGATCGTTGTGGTGTGCCATAGACCGCTGTACTGACTAGGGCTTGTACTTCAATCAACATTGGGCGCATCCCTTCCATAGTGGCGGCGATGGCACTTCCACTTAGTTCCTCGTCGGTTTGGGAAAGCAGTAGCTCGGATGGATTAGAGACCTCGCGTAAGCCGTCCGATTGCATTTCGTAGATGCCCATTTCGTCAGTCGAACCAAAGCGATTTTTCAAATTACGGAGAATGCGATACGTATAGTTGCGATCACCTTCAAACTGAAGTACGGCATCGACGATATGTTCCAATAATTTCGGTCCAGCTATCGAGCCTTCCTTAGTGATGTGTCCAATAATAAAAATCGGAATATTTGTTTCCTTCGCAAACCGCTGCATTTCGCCAGTACATTCTTTCACTTGAGAGACACTTCCTGAAATCGAATCCAAGTGTGGCGATGCTAACGTTTGAATCGAGTCGATAATCATCAACTGGGGTAGCAACTCCTGCGCGTGCGTTAGGATTTTGCTGCTATTGGTTTCAGACAAAATGTAACACTCGTCGCGCAACTGCCCGATTCGATCTGCCCGCATCCGAATCTGTTGACCACTCTCCTCTCCACTCACATACAATACTTTGAGCGGCACTTCCATCGCAATTTGCAACATCAAGGTCGACTTTCCGATACCAGGTTGCCCACCAATTAAGACTAAAGAACCAGGCACGATACCGCCTCCTAGCACCCGATTGAGTTCATTGTTTGGTGTAATGATTCGCGCTACATCTTCCGCTATGATTTTGGGCAGTGGAATCGGCTTTGGACTGTTCCTTCCCGCTTTGGCGGTCTTCCAAACTTGCCGCTGCTCTGCTTTGGTTTCGTTACGGTCGACTATTTCCTCTTCACAGGTATTCCAGCTACCACAAGCAGGGCATTTACCAAACCATTTGGGTTCTGTATTGCCACATTCCGTACACGCAAATACCTTTTTTACTTTCGCCAAATTTTTGTTTTTTTATTGAACTGACTATGGTATGACCTTCTCCAAACTCTCACACTCTCACACTCTCACACTCTCACACTCTCACACTCTCACACTCTCACCTTTCACCTTTCACTCTCTTCAACTGTCCTTCTACCATACGCTTCACCTGCTCTAGCTGCTTGCTGTAGTAAGCACCTGTCTCCGCAGATCGGTCGAGCAATGGTTGAAAACTAGAGACATCTGATGTATCCGCTTGCGACTGAATCAAAGCAGCATCACCCAGCCAATTATCTACTTGCCGTTCCATCTGTTCGGTTACTCGAATGGCTGCTTCCACACCTTCTTTCGCCTCTGCTGGAATATCATCGACTGCTAGAAGTGATTTCTTCGCTTCAATCACCTCTTCCAACTTCTTCTCTACATCGCTTCGATATGCAGAGAGGTTTTTGAGTGTTTCTTCAGTCATTTGCTGCACATCTGCATCAGTAGCAGTAGCCATCTCCGTAGCTGTTCCTTCCTCTTCGACTACTGTAGTATCTGTTTGCTCTCCAGCGCAGGCGGTGAGAAAATACAAACCAATTAAAAATAGACAATACTTCATGTTGTTATCGTTAGTGATGGATTTTATTATTCAAATTCTAGTCGTTCGTGGTAGTCGACATTGGTCTTAGCGATAAAATCTAGAATAGCATCGCGACCCTCTCCTTCGTTAGAAGAAGTCAAAAAATGAGGCGGAAGCTCTTCCCAATAAACTGCTAAAGCATCCTGAAACGCTTGCACATTCGTGTCCAGTTGCTCTGGTTTAGGTCGGTCTACTTTCGTAAACACCAACACAAACGGCACACCGATTTCCCCTAGCCAATTGACAAATTCTATATCAATATCTTGTGGTGGAACGTTGGAGTCGATCAGTACAAAAGCGTATTGTAATTGTTGACGTTGCGCTAGATAAGTTTCGATCATACGCCGCCATTTCAAGCGCATCTTTTTGGATATTTTTGCATATCCGTATCCAGGTAGATCCATGATGCCCCAACTATCGTCAATCAAAAAATAGTTGAGCAATTGTGTTTTACCGGGCTTTTTCGAAGTGCGCGCCAATTCCTTTCTATTAGTAAGCATATTGATTAAAGAAGACTTACCTACATTGGAACGACCGATAAATGCATATTCAGGTCGAGTAGCTTTTGGGCATTGCTCCTCTTTTTCATAACTCCCAATGTACGCTGCGCGGTGTATCATAGCTACCAGAACTTCGTTAATACAATGTTTAAACCATTAGAAGTGTACAATATCACTTATGACTTTCGCCTTTAGAAGATACACCTTGGTGTCTTTGAAAAAGCGGTCAAAGATACGACAATCTTTTGAGATAGAAGTATCCAAACAAAGATGTAGGTGTAATAGAAATGTAACCCATGGGCAAAAGTAACCGATGCTTTTTATAGCATAAAGCAATCACATAATTCACTAATTCTTTACTCTGGAGTTCGCAGTAGCAACATAGACAATACGTAGTTCATCAATCTCAAGTGCAGGTGTATCAACTGCCTATACAAAGCCCAACTGATACGTCTAGATTACTCTCGACAAAAGATCTATTTAATTTATACAACTATACAACCACCATTTACATGAAACATTCTTTACTTCTATCTATTTTTTGCTGCTGTGGTCTATTCGCCCAAGCACAAATTTTATTCGGTGTGCGCGGTGGCATCAGCACAAACGATATCGAAGCAGAACAACTATTTATCACTAATGATGAGACGCTAGAAGCATTCAACTTGGCGATAGCTGATGCTAAATTTGGCGTGCACGCTGGCTTATTTTTGAAAGTGCCTATCACCGATTTTTTCTTTCTACAACCCGAAGTCCTTTTCAACTCCAATCGCGTCGATTTTCAACGTGATGATGTTGAAGGCATTTTTACAGAAAAGTACCAGAATTTGGACATTCCAATTATTGCTGGTTTCCAATTAGGACCCATCAAGCCTCAGTTGGGGTTAGTCGGTCATGTTTTTCTACGTAGCAATTCGGAGCTAGACATAGAAGGCTATCGGCAAGATTTTAATAATTTGACGGTTGGTTGGCAAGGGGGTATTGGTATCGAAATCAAGAAATTTCTTCTAGATGTGCGGTACGAAGGTAATCTGTCTAAATTTGGTAATCACATCACCGTTGCTGGTCAGGACTATTCGTTTGATGATCGTGTGTCACGTCTAGTATTTACGTTAGGTGTTGCTTTTTAATCTTTCGTAACGCCACCTTTTCAAATTCTTCTCTATGCGTATCTATCTGCTTTTATGTGTTTCCATCTTTTTTACCACGTCCTCATTCGCTCAATTGCTTCAATCAACTGTTAACGAAGAGTCTATTAGAATAGTGGATACCATACAGTCGAGCTATTCTAGTCTTGAATCACGTAGTGTATTCGAACAATTATCAGGATTCCCAAAGGGCTTTGTCGCCAACGCCACCCTGAAGAACTTTAGGAATGTCGCATTGGCGGACTTGAATGGCGATGGAGCAGATGAAGTTATCGTTGGTATTAACAACAGACTATATGCGTACAGTGCTACCACTTTACTATGGGAACGTTCATTGGAAGGTGTCGCGCTCTATCCACCCGCTATTGCAGATATAGACGGAGATGGTGACCTAGAGATCGTTCAGAATACTGGTGGAGTGAATACCTCTGGCAGACTTTATGTGGTCTCACATGATGGCACCGACTTCCACCCTAATTTTCCACTTAGCTTTAACGACCATTGGATGATCGCTTCGCCTGTTTTATATGACGTAGATAATGACGGTCAACTCGAAATTCTAGCTGTAGAGCGAGAAGACAAGCTGGTTCATCTTTTGTCTGCGGATGGTACGCCTTTCGGTAAGAACTGGCCGCAAACTTTGCTAAATACGCCATCCGTCACGCCTTCTGTAGGTGATGTCGATGGTGACGGAGAAGTAGAGATTGTAGTGTTTTCAACGCGCGAACAATATGTGTTTAATTTAGATGGTAGTTTGCTGCCAGCCTATCCAGTCCAAGTAGAAGGACTTCGGCATAGTTATCAGTCTCCTATTTTGACAGATGTTAATGACGATACGCAACTAGATATCATAGCGGCAGGACACGGCGATGCGCCAGAATATTTTATACGCGACAGTGATGGAGAGTATCTAGAAGGCTGGTCACGTTCAGTACCATTCAACTCCTGGACGTATAGTACGCCTGCTCTCATACGTACGGGAAGTGGTCATCATATTATTATGGGACGTCCAGGTGGTGTCGATCCTTCAGAAACCGTGTTCAAATGGGATGCACAAGCCAATTTATTGGATGATTTTCCTATTGTAAAACAAGGTGGCTCGGAAGGATTAATCAGCATAGCGGATGTCGATGATGACGGAGAGGCTGAACTACTTTTTGACAGTAATCTATTTGATGGAGATAGCGGCAATGGATTTTTACATGCCTATGAACTGGACGGTAGTAGCGAAGTATCTGGCTTTCCACTTCGACCACGTGGCTGGACTTATATGAATGGAGCTACTTTAGGTGACGTAAATGGTGATGGTCAGTTGAATGCGGTATTGCTTACGTATACGCAGAACTTCGGCACTCAAACCGACTCTGCTTATTTACATGTCTATAACTTGGCTGTTCCTTATGTACCAGAACGCGTTTGGTGGAGTACTTATAAAGGTAGTAACGACCGAGCAGGTAGTTACCCTCAGGTAGTAAGCTCGACCATTCAAGAAGCACCTAGCAGTGCTACTTTTCTGTATCCCAATCCTGCCAGTACTACTTTTTCGATTGCTTCAGTAGAGCAAGTTACTAAAGTAGAGCTATATACTAGCTGGGGACAGTTAGTATACCAATTTACAACTGAGTCAAGTGCTTATGCTATCCATCAAGTGCCGTCAGGACTTTATATAGTGCGTATTCATCAAGGTGAGGATAAGCAGTCTGTTCACAAGTTATTTATCAATCGGTAATGTATATTACTAACTCAGGTGAATAGGTCAGCACCAACACTAGTGTAGCGATAATGTTGAGCAATTTGACATCGATGTGTAGAATTGTAAGGTCTGATTATCAGAATGTTAGACTAATTCGCTATTTTTGCAGTCATTTTTTTTCAATGTGTCTGATAATGATCGGACACTTGTTTCAATAAACTGTCATATGGATAAAAAGAAAGTGCTGATTGTAACGCAGGAGATGGATCCTTACACTGCGATGAATGATATTGCCCATATTGCAAGACAATTACCTCAATACGTCCAAGAGAAAGGGATGGAGATTCGAGTGTTGATGCCTCGCTATGGTTTGATCAACGAGCGTCGCCACCGACTGCATGAAGTCGTTCGTTTGTCAGGGATGAACATTATTGTAGATGATGACGATTATCCATTGATTATTAAAGTAGCTTCTTTGCCGAAAGCGCGCATGCAGGTTTACTTTTTAGATAATGAAGATTTTTTTAAGCGCAAAATGATGTTTACGGATGCAAAAGATAAGCCATTCGATGACAACGCGGAACGCATGATTTTCTTCTGTAAAGGCGTGCTAGAGACTGTGCGTAAATTTGGTTGGGCACCAGATATTATTCACTGCCACGGATGGATGACGAGTCTGCTCCCGATCTATGTGAAAGAAGCGTACAAGCAGGAGCCTTTGTTTCAAAATTCAAAGGTTATCTACTCCGTATACTCACAAGATATTGATAAAACGTTTGATGAAGAATTCATAGAGAAAGCAGCGATTAATAGTTTAGAATCAGAGAATCTAGAGGGTTTTGTGGATGGTGAACACATCAATTTACATCTAGGAGCTATTCAACTATCGGATGCTTTGATCGAAGGTAGCGCAGAGCTATCCGATAAGGATAAAGCGATGATGACCGATTCTGGGAAGCCGATTTTAGCTCATCAGGAAGAAGATAAGTTCAAAGCAGAATACGTCGACTTCTATCATTCGCTATTGGAGGAAGAAGTAGAATCGTAAGTATTAGACTTGTTATGTAGTAGCTGATTGTGGCGAAACGAAGCAAATTTTATTTTAAATAGTGAACGCAATGGGATTAAAAGATTCCTTTTGCTGAATATTTTTCGGCACAGTTTCTCGATAGCTTTCGGGATTAACGCAGAGTAGAATAAAATTTGCCAGATGTAGTTAACCAAAATGCTGCGTAACAAGTCTATTCATTGTATTAAATAGTTGAGTCTATTTGACTTCTTACTTTAGGACGGCGTTTTTCGTTCATATTTCGCTAAAACCCGACAGCTATTGGGTTAGCCGATACAAAGGTATCGTTTGCATCTGTCTAACTACGCTGCTATGTTTAATGCAGCTAGGTAGATTTTCTGCCTCAGATGAACAAAAAAGCTGCTCGCTTAGATGTAGAATTTATTCAAACTCAACTACTTACTATCGATCATCGAAACTTTATGTTTTAGTATCTGAAGCTTGTCTGCTATTGAATTAAGGTAGACAAGCTTTTAATTTGTAGTCCACTCATACAACGCCTATTCATTTTGACCGCTCTATGTATAGTGGTCGCCCCTTTATATATAGACGCAACTACCATTTATGAGGCATATCACTCTATTGTATATAGCAATTCTTTTATCTACCTTTTTTTGGTCTTGTAACGACTCTTCTGTGGTCGGACTAGATTTAGTAGAAGACGATCAAATTAATGTTCAATTTACGGATGACATTCCGTTTTCGTTGACTACTGTTTTAGGTGAGCCTATCGAGACGTATAAATCTGAGTTTGGAAACATCGAGACTATCAACACTCTTTTATTGGGTCAGTTGACAGATCCCACGTTCGGTACTACTTCTGCTTCCATATACGGACAGGTAGTACTTGATTTGGTGACTCCTCCTGGTTTAGCTAATGGAGATTTACAAGCGGATTCTATTGTGTTAGTGTTGCCTTATGCGCCAGATGGATTCTACGGAGACACGACGGAGGAAGTAACAATAGAAGTGTACGAGTTACTAGAAGAATTGGATGAAAATACAAATTATACATCTGAGTCTCGACCGATGATAGATGAGAGTATGCCATTGGCTACATTTCAAGTGACGCCTAGACCTAATACGACCAAAACAATCATCGGTTACAGAACTGGGGAAGCACGTGAAATACAAAGAAGGTACTTGCGTGTTCCTTTGGACGTATCCTTAGGTCAGCGTTTTTTGGAAGTCGATACGACTGTATTGAGAAATGATACGCTCTTCCTAGAGTCTTTTAAAGGCTTGCATATTCGTATGACGAATGCGAATAACACGTTGCTAGGTATTGATTTTTCAACAGAAGAGAATCGTGCAGGCATCGAAGCAGGTTTATCTTTCTATTACAATATCGCGGATGCAGGCGAAGACGATGTGCCTTTTGAATATTTCTTTCCTTTTACACCTTTGAGTCGTTACCCAACGGTCAAGTTTCCTACATTCACACACGACTACAGTGACACACCAGTGCAGCGTACCTTGCAAGACGAAACTGCCGAACAAGTGTACATACAGGGAGGTAGTGGTGTTGATGTGAAGTTCACCTTACCAGATCTGTCTGTTCTAGAGGGGAATATCATCAATCAAGCAAAGTTAGAAATACCCATTATTCAGATAGGCGATGCTGTGAATCCTATTTTTCCGCCGCCAGAGCAGCTTTTGTTTTTCAAGAAAGGAGACGATGGCGAACTAGAACTCATTAATGACTTTGAAGTGGGCATACTTTCAGTAGGTGAAAGTTCGTCAGCTGCCGCTGTGGGTGGTGCATTGATGCCTTTGGACAGAGATACTTCTATCCAAGGCTATACACTTCTATTGTCTGACCAATTGCAGGACATAGTAGATGGTAAAGCAGAAAATGAATTATTGATTCGGGTAGCTTCCCCTATTAATTTATCCTTTCGTTTCCGACAAGATGCGACTAAAGGCAAACGTATCAATTGGGGTATTCTAGGTAGTGAGAACAATCCCGATGAGCAGTTTCGGGCGCGATTTATGGTTACATATACGGAGATTGACTAGAGCTTGCTGGAGATATAGTCCGAAATCAACACGATCATGATTCGCTATTTTTCGTAGCGTGACTGATGGTAGGAGGCGATGTACTCACTGATTGGTTCTTATTCGATGTGAATATGTATCGCTAACAGAAACGTTAATCTATCCAATTGAACGAAAATTATCAAATTGATAACCTTTTATTAATCGGATAGATTTGATAGTCACAATTCGTCGATTTTTTTACTCTTTCCAATTAACATTTGGACGATTTTAGGTACAAATGTTAATTGTTTGCGTTATTTCGTTTGTAACGAACTTTTCTTTCTAAATTTGTGAACACAGAAAGTAAAAATGTACTTGTAGAAAAGCGACTAATTCACAGTTATACTATCTCAGTTGAAATTTATCTACTGCTTATTGCGTCAGTTACTAGCATAGTTAACACATGATTCGCTACTAGCTTTCCTGACATTCTAACCTCTTTACCTAAAAATGTAAAGTAGCTCGTGTAATAATTGTATTAGGCTAAGATGTACTAACATCTTAGCTTTTTTATTATTCAATGATGCGAAACGCTGTTCGTCTATTCAACTGATGTTCTTCTTCTGTGCAGCGGTTGCAGTTGCAATCAGCACGTGGGGCTTCTTCTCCGTACCCCTTTGCGATCAGTCTTTCTGGCTCAATATTTTTTGAGATTAAATAGTCTACGGCGGATTGTGCGCGTTGTTGCGACAATGTTTCGTTGTAGCGATCTGCTCCTCTACAGTCTGTATGTGAAGACAGTTCAATACGCAGATCAGGATTAAGTTGTAAAGTACCTGCTAGCTCATTTAGCGTTGGTTTGGCGTCTTCTCGAATATCGGAGCGATCGAAATCATAGTAAATATTCTCCAATACAATCTCGCGGTCAAAGAAGATCTTGTCTAACACTATCTCCACTTCAAAAGTACGCTCTGGATTATTAGGGTCATTAGCGATATCGCGAGTAGAAAAGCTGGTAGAATTCTTTAGATAATCGGATTTGTTTGCCAAGAAACGGTAGTCTGTATTTTCCGCCAATTCGATAGAGAAATATCCATCTTCACCTACTTCAATAGTCTGATCTTTTCCACTAGTAGTAGTGACGATGACTTGAGCACCCGATAGTGGCTTTCGTCCTTGTACAGCACTACTAGGATCATCAGGCACTTCATATATTTTTTCTAGCACATACCCGTCCAGTGTCATTTTGTAGGCGATGATCTCGGGTGTTGGTTCTTCTTCCTCCTTAGGTGGAATTAGCTTTTTCTGAAAGCGATAAATGTCGTCTAAGCCCTCTCCACCCACACGCGATGAACTAAAATAACCTTGCTGCAAGATGTCTGCACTGCTCCGAGCTGCTAGGTGGTCGATCACGTAAGCAAAGTCGTCCGCACCTGAATTGATAGGTGGTTCCAGATTTGTCGCTCCAGTCCATCTACCGTTCACCTTGTACGATTTGAACACATCCAAACCTCCCATACCCACATGGCTATCTGAAGCAAAATACAGCGTATCACTATCTAGAAAGGGAAAACGTTCGTTGCCTTCCGTATTGATGCTGCGCCCCATCAGTTGTGGTTCGCTCCAGCTATCGCCTTGTCTGCGACTCCACCAAATATCTGTACCACCCCACCCTTCTGGATCATTGCTCTCGAAGTATAAGGTATTCCCATCTTTAGAAATACTGGCCTGTCCATAATTGACTTCGGATTTTACGAACGGCAATGGCTCAGGCGCTGACCAAGCATTTCCAACTTTCCGACTAACTACCAACTGGCAGTAGATGTCCTGTTTCTTTCCACCTTTACATTGGCTAAAATAAATTTCGGAATAGTTAGCATTGAAAGCCGGAGAACCTTCATGATAAGGTGTATTGAGCTGTGGGCTGAACGGTTGCGCCTGATTCGCATCTTTATCGACAACGAATAAATCAGAGAAGGCTCGATTAGTCCATTTATAGTTTTCTTCGCCTTCAGAAGTCGCTCGGTCAGAAGCAAAAACCAATTGATTATCACTATATAAATTAGCTGCGTAATCTGACGCCGCGCTATTAAATCCAAGAGAAAGTACCTCATAAGCGGGTGTTTCTTCTTTTTGCCACTCCATTGCCAGTTCGCAAGCTTGAATTTCTTTTCGATACTCGTATGGACTACCAATTTCGATACCTAAATTACGAAATGCATCGATAGCTTCTTCGTACTGCTCATTTTGTTTCAGTGCCAATGCTTGTTGCTTGAGTGCCTCCCATCCGTATTGATTGTCGTAGGCGATACGAAACCACTCAACAGCATCCGCAGCCTGATTAGTAGCACCATAGGAACGACCAATATAGTACGCTAACTTTCCTTTTTCTAACCGACTTTTTGCTTTTTTATACTCTCGCTTTAGCATAGGAATAGCTACAGCATACTGCTTGCGCTCATAAGCGAATCGACCGTCTTTCACCTTTTGCGTATACGTGCAAGACTGTACGCTAAAGAGAAAGAGTCCCAGAACAAGAAATAGGTAGTACTTCATAATCTTCTAGATAAATTTTGCCATGTGTAATGTGCAACGAATAGAGAGCAATATCCAAATGCTACGCTACATGCCCCCTTACATTTGACATTCCTCTGGTTTAGATTTTACATTTCTTCAGGATTCATTACTCATTGACTCACTTGTTCTACTACAAAACGTACCGTTTCAATTCCACCCAACGAATCACGACGCGTGTACTGCTCTAGTGTAAGCTGATGATCGCCAAATTCGGTGAAGAAAGTTTGCTGTTGTAACACCACACGGAGTTGACAGTTCTCACCTTGACACTTACCTTGCCACTCACCTAGCTTATTAGCTAGATCAATATTGATTTGACTTTCAGCAGTCCGTCCACTAGGATAGACCGTATAGATTTTCGTATATAAGTTTTGAAAGGGATAGTCCGTCGTATGGTCAATGTCAAGATACAGATCATATCGAGCAGTGGTATCTGCTATCTCAAATTGATAAATGAGTGGCTGTCCGTACTGCCAAAGTTGATTGGCAATCACTTTATCTTCTTCGTAGATAATATTACCTCCGCAACTGACCAGCAGAAACAGAACAAACAACATAGAAAGAGTGCGCAACATCAAGTATTTTTGTGAACAAATGGAGAGTATTTTCGCCTTAGTCTGAGTTCAATAATAAATTGATCTTAAGAGCTATCGATAGTAAATTTGATTACTTCACGTTACTTACTTAAACGTCTACTATGCACCTTTTGATTGTCAACGGCCCCAACTTAAATCTGCTAGGCAAACGTGAGCCTGAAATTTACGGTACGCAGACCTTCGAGGACTACTTTGAAATACTGAAAGAGCGATTTTCATCCAATACCCAACTTTCCTATTTTCAGAGTAACGCAGAAGGAGCCATCATAGACAAGCTTCACGAAGTTGGGTTCAGCTGCGATGGTATCATTCTAAATGGTGGAGCGTATACACACACCTCTGTTGCGATAGCAGACGCGCTTGCTGCTATTAGTACGCCTGTCATCGAAGTTCATATTTCCAATATACACGCTAGAGAAGCGTTTCGACAGCATTCTTATTTCTCTGCACATTGCGAAGGCATCATTGTAGGATTGGGACTACTCGGTTATCAGTTAGCGATAGAGGCATTTCTATCACGCAGCAGGAACAGGTGAGTATGGAACAGGCGTCAAATCCAACAGTCGAAGCCGAAACTTGCGTTTCATTCTGTATATTTTTTCATTGAATATTGTTCGGATGAGCCAAGCACTACCTACGGCGATACCTGCTGGAATTAAAATGAGAGGTAGGGTAATTCGATCATCAGAAAGGCGGAAAATAAAGTAGTCCGCAAAACCAAGGACGACCCAAGTTCCACCAAATTTATACAATTTGCTAGATAGATCTCTGGACCAAGCTCGATTTTCATAAGTTTTGATGGCTGTAATGTCATTGACATTCAAAAGTCGGTTGTGTAACACCAAGTACCCGTCCTCTGGTTGGATGTCCTCAATAGTAGCTTCGTACCAAATATCATCGTCCTTTATTTGATAGATGAGTTGGCTACCAACAGGAATCTTATCAGTCTTCGCACTATTCCTTTTTTCTAACTGAAGTACCTTTTGAGCAGAAATATTCGGTAATAAAATCAAAAAATAGATAAAGACACATAAATAAGCGAGCCAATTCATATTATTTTCATTTTTTATTGAAAATAGAGGAGTAAATAGACAATGTTCGTATCTTTTCACTCTTAAAAGTGAGCATCTAATAGAAAGAAATATAAACGATAAAGTTGGTTCGATGACTAACTTTATCCAAATCCACATTTGAATAATAAACAAAAATCATTATGATTATTCGTGCAGCGGAATATGACGATCTGTCGTCTATTCACGAACTAGTACGCGAATTAGCGATCTATGAAAAGGAGGAAGCTGCTTTCACTGCTACTCTAGAAGACTACGAGTCAGATTGGGATAAAGGTATTTTTGATGCCCTTGTCGCCGAAGATCAAAAACAGATTGTCGGTATGGCATTGTATTACTTAACGTACTCTACTTGGAAGGGAAGAATGCTGTACTTAGAAGATTTTGTAGTGCTTGAGGCTTACCGTCAACTAGGAGTAGGACAACGCTTGTTCGATGCTTTTCTGGAGAAGGCAAATACGCTAGAATGTAAAATAGTAAAGTGGCAGGTACTGGACTGGAATCAACCGGCATTAAAATTCTATCAAAAGAACAACGCTATTATCGAAAAAGGGTGGTGGAACGGAAAGATCTTCTTGCGCTAACAAGTTTCGTAAAAGCAAAAACTGTCTTTTGATAACAAAAGACAGTTTTCAGTGTGCTTTCACTCGCTTAAGAATGTGGGACAAATAACTTTACTTACTCCCCGTTTCTCATTAAGTTTTGAGTGTTTTCTTAATCATCTAGCCGTCGCTTCTCTTTTACCCTACTGTTCTCTCCTTCTTCTAATTCACTCTCGACCGTACCTCGCGCATCGTTGAATTCCTTGATCCCCTTCCCTAGTCCACGCATCAGTTCTGGAATCTTTCGACCACCAAACAATAAGAGGATAATACCTAAAATGATAAATATTTCAGCACCGCCTAGCGGTATCCACATTGGATGTAGCATAGTTTTTTTGTTGTAGGGAAAAGAATTTTTAGTCTTCTTTGGATCAGAAAATAGTACTCCTTATTTCTCGATTCATGCAGACTGATTGTTCTCAGTTCCCTAGTTTGTAAATAGTTTGAAGAGGCATTTAGTCTGTTTGTGTTTCAGCCGCTTCCTTCTTTCGCTTATCCTCTAGTTCTGCTTGACGCATTCCCTCTTTCAATTCACTTTCAACAGTTGCTCGTGCACTATTGAACTCTTTGATTCCTTTGCCGACTCCACGCATCAGTTCAGGAATTTTCTTTCCTCCGAACAATAATAGCACGACTGCCAAGATCACAAATATTTCAGGACCTCCAAAACTTAAAAACCACAATGAAGTTGTCATATAATTCTTTTTTAGCTGTTAGCTATCGGGAAGAAGCTAATCTTCGTACAACAATTAAAATCCATGTTTAACGTACATAGATAGTCGACTTGGCATGAATGACAGCCACCACCTATCAATTGCTAAATTACAAGTTTCCGCTTATTTCTTCAAACCAATTTCGCGTAAGCGCTCATTTAAGTATGCTCCGGCAGTAATAGGTTCGTATGCGAGTGGTCGATCTGCTGTTACACAACTATCTAGACTCGTCAAATCCATCGTGGTACGTGGATGCAAAAAGAAAGGAATAGAAAGACGAGGCTGATGCCATTGTTCGCGCGGCGGATTGACTACTCGGTGTGTCGTCGACTTCAAATAGTTATTGGTCAGTCGCTGTAACATGTCACCTACATTGACCACGATTTCGTCTTCGCCAGGTGTGATGTCTAGCCATTCGTCCTGCATATTCAACAACTGTAATCCGCCAGCCGATGCACCGACTAGCAGCGTAATCAGGTTGATGTCCTCATGCTGTTCTGCCCGCACGGCCGACTTTGGTTCTTGCGTGATGGGTGGATAATGAATCGCGCGTAGAATACTGTTCCCATTATGAATTTCGTGTACAAAGTAGTCTTTATCTAAATCTAAGTAGATCGCAATCGCTTCCAACAGTGCTGCCCCTGCTCGCTCAAATGATTGATACAATTCATCCCCTAGTTGCGTAAAGTTACCTTTTTCCACTTGCACGTTTGTGGGATAGATTTCCTTAATGGGGTCATCATCTCGCACAGTCTGCCCAATTTGAAAAAACTCCTTCAAATCGGGTACGTCCGCCCCTTTCGCTTGTTCTTTTCCGAAGGATGTATACCCACGCTGACCTGCCAAACCTTCTATTTCATATTTTTTCTTTGCTTCTGTTGGCAAAGCAAAAAACGCTTTGGCAGCTGCATAAAAGTCATCGACTAGCTGCTTCGATACGCCATGATTGACAACACCTACAAAACCAGTGTCTTGAAATGCTTCACCTAGTTCTTTGACGAATGTAGCGCGCGCTGCTTCGTCGCCTTCTATAAATTTGGAAAGATCTACAACAGGAATGGTTCTACTCATAACTTTTTTATCCGTTTTCTTTTGGAAACGCTTTTTTGTTTGGGAATGTTGGTTTGAATGGTTTTGCTGACAGTAATTAGATAAAAACTGAGTGTAAAAGTTTAGTCGGGAGGATGTAATTTTTTCAAGGCATATCAGACAGGCTAGAGCAGTTGGTCTTAATCCTTTTCAATCAGTCATACTTTAGTTTTAGCTTATCTTTAGCAAAGTGAATCGCCACCAACTCCTCCAAGTAGCGTTGATCTATGGTGTCAAAAGAAGCTGTTTCTGTACTATCCACATCTAGGACAGCCATCAACGCTCCACGATGATCCAATACAGGAACAACAATTTCAGAAGCGGAATTCGGGTCGCAAGCAATATGTGCAGTACTCGAAAGTGCGTGTACATCACTGACAATTTGTGTTTTCCGCTCTCGTGCTGCTTTTCCACAAACCCCTCGCTCGAAGTCAATATATAGACACCCCAGCGTACCTTGATAGGGACCGACAACCAATCGACCATTATCCACTACATAAAAGCCGACCCAATAGTGATAAGGCAAATAGGTTTTGAGCAAACAACTAATCGTCGTCATTTTGACCAGCATATTGTTTTCTCCAGCTAGATTCAATGCAATTGCATTCAGAGCTTTCTGATAAGCTGCTTCTTTTTCGGATGCAGACAGTTTCTTAGAGGGTCGAATAAAATAGGGCATTTCTGCTGTTGCGCTCATTGATGAAAGATATTAAGTATTAGTTCTACATTAAGATTCTTAATTTTCAGTGATCTGCTGAGGTTGAGAGGTGTTGATTTTGAAACATATAAGGCATATAAGATCATATAAGCTATAGGTGTATTTTTTGTCTAAAGATTTGTAACCAATAAATAGTGTTTAAGCTCAGAAAGGTATCGTTCTCAGCTGTTCAATTTTTGTTAGCGTCTTAAAGTAGTATTAGACAATAGATGTTAGACTATTCACTGTTCATCTTAGTACCAACTATAGCTAACAATTGTTTTGACTC
Source organism: uncultured Saprospiraceae bacterium (assembly GCA_964385665.1). Classification (GTDB taxonomy): domain Bacteria; phylum Bacteroidota; class Bacteroidia; order Chitinophagales; family Saprospiraceae; genus JAAUTG01. The sequence continues at coordinate 15,568 of CAYLPW010000014.1, read as the reverse complement.
CTAAAACAAAAAAAGCTCCTCTGTAGCAACAGAACAGCTTTTTCTGATTGGTTCATTTAATTGAGAAATTGCTCTAATCGGTGAAACGCATGAACCTTCCTTAACTCTCGAAACATTCCCTACCAACCTGGCAATAAGTTCAACCCAAAGATACCTCGAGTTTCTCCTAAGATTGGAAATGCGTAATACGGTTCTACAATTAATGCGCCAAATAAGTTGATACGCAAGGAAGCTCCTGCGGTAATCAGAGGACGAGAAAAAGCTTCCAGTACATTGTCGCCTGCACCTATGCTGACTCGATCTCGGTTAAAGTCATTAGTGGAGTTCCAAACCATACCAGCATCTGTAAATAGAGCCAGTTCGCTCAGCAAAAAGTTCGTTGGCAATATTGCGATTTGTTTCGGTCCGGTGAATGGCACTCGAATCTCGAATTTTCCGATCAGTGCCTTACTGCCAGCTAAAATATTAGGATCAATCTGGTTGTCCTGCAACAAGCTTTCAATGCTCCTATCGTTGAAGCCACGCACATTCCATGGAAAGCCTAGATAGATTGGGAAAAACTGATTTGCGTCTTCCCCATAGCGTCCTTCGTGCATAATCTGAGCGGCGAATGTAAACGGACGAGCGCGTAAATAACGACGATAATCCAAGTTGACATTCGTCAGATTGAACCCCCCTATGTATTGCGTCGCACCAAAATTATATCGCCAGCCTTGCATTGGGGAAGCAATACCGAAGAAAGAGTTGTCACCTACTAGAGCCGTATTGAGCGTGAAAAAATTCGTGTTGTTGATGCCATCTTCTCCTTCTACCTTATTTCGATCTTGCCCAATGAAATTGCCTCGAAAGAAATTGACCGAACCATTTTGTTCGACGGGAATCGCCTGATAGATGTTTGAATACCGATCAATGCGGTCGTAGTAGAAAAAGTAAGAGGCTCCCGCTTCCCAGCGCATAGTGGTCGAAAACGGTAACTGAGCAAATACCCCTACCCGATCTTGAAAAATGCGGACAATATCATATTCATCTCTGATAACTGGAATAGTCTGATTTTCACCAACTTCCAACTCATCTAGTGTACTCGGCAGAAATTGCCCTGTTCGGAATGGGAAGTGCGAAATACTCGCGCCCCAGCTGATTCGATTCTTTCGATTGATGTACGCGATGGAACCAGCAAAGTCAGTTAATTCTCCATTCAGGGACGCAGTCGTCATTAGTTGATTGTTCCCTAAAATATCACTAAAGATCGCATTGATACCACCAGCTGCACCTGCATTCGTTCCAAACAAATTGTTCGTGCCTACACCTACACCTGTTGACCCACTGATGAAATCTAGCTTGAATTTAGGCTGGTATTCATCGTCTTGTAAGAAAATATTTTCTACAGCTGTCTCCTCGATATTCTCTAAGTTTTGACTGACCACTTGTGGTGCTCTTGGATTGACTTGTAGCAGCACAGCAGGTGTCATATCTACTTCGCTTGGATTGACTAAAGTCAGCTCAAAGTCTTCTTGATCTGCTTGATAGATTTTGTACCGATTCTTCGAGTAATGACTATAGACGATTCGGTCGCGGCGTTCACTTTGCGCTACCGATACGGCTGGTGCAAAGGGTGTGATCCCACTGATACCAGTCAACAAATTAGTCATTTGATACACCTGATTCTCAGCGATGTCGTACTTATATAAGTTACGAAATCCATCGCGGTCGGATAGGAAAAGGATGTTTTCTTGAAAGTCGTAGATCGGATTTAAGTTATTCGCCCCTTGAAAAATATTCAAATGTTCCACTGACTGACTCACCATATCTAAAATGGCGAGGTTGTGTTTCCATTTGCCATCTGTTCGACCATTTTCGTAAGATACATAGTCAGTAGAGAATACTACTTTACTACCATCTACTGACCAATTGGGCATGAGTTCTGCATACTTGTCATCCGTCAATTGTGTCACGCGTTTGGTGCGTAAGTTGACGGAATACAAATCAATCTGTCCATCGACTGTTCCTGTTACGACGATTGACTTACCATCGGGCGACCAAGCTGGATAACTGAATGCTGGCACGCCTTCTATCTTAAATTCATCAACTGTTTTTCCATCTACATCATTGATAATAATGATATTGTCTCCTTTACTGACAGCGACGAAGGCAAACTCTTTACTATTGGGCGACCAGGTAGCGGCGGACTCCAGATAACTATACGCATCAACGTGCCCTGCTCTGGCTGCACTAGCTACTGTACGGATGATATTTCCATCTCGTGCATCAGCTAAGAAAATGTCTGTTGTGAATAGGTTTTTTTCAGACAAAAAGAGTAGATAGCGTCCATTCGGACTGATCTGCGGGGATATGTTCAATCGACCACCATTGTTTTGATCGATCAATGTCTTGCCTGTTATTCGCTCTTTTTTATCACCAACGAACTGCTCGTAATAGTTTTTCAGTCCATTTTGCCAAAGCTCTGACAAATTGTCTAAACTCATATTGAACTGACTCGCTGTTGCAATCTCTAAGCCATATTTCGCAGTCTCTACAAAGTAAGGTTTGATGACTTGATCGCCTTTGAGTCCAGTGACAAATGCCCAAAATGCATGGCCGTATCGGTAAGGAAAATACTTAGGATTGTTCAAGTCTTTTAGCGCAGGAACATCGTCATTGATGACCGCATCACGCATCCACATCGCAGTGTTCGGGTCAACGCGACCAATCGACAAATATTCTGCTAATCCTTCGACCATCCAAAGTGGTAGATTTGCCAGATTATTAATAGAGGTCGAATCCCCGTTCAGAATCATATTATATTGAAAAGCATGTACTAGCTCGTGTCCTAATACGTGATGTGTTTGGTGGTTGGACATAGCAAACGGAAAGATAACACGATTCTTAAAAGCTTCGGTAACTCCACCTGTTCCTACATTAATTGCCCCTTGTATGGCGTTCGTTTGCTGAAAATCTGGGTGATTGTTATACAGAATCATCGGGTTTTGCCCTTTGATCGTATCATCCAAAATCAATTGATGAAAATCGTACCACTGCTCACTCCAACTCGCCAAATCGTTTAGGCGATCATCGTTTTCTAAATAGTGATAAATGTCGAAAGAAGGCGTCTGCACTTTCTTGAAGTCGAAGGTTTGGTACTGTGGCTTATTGCGCCCAAAAATCTGGGCTTGTAGTGAGTTGATGCCCAAACATAGGCATACAACTAGCAGAATCGTATTTCTCATAGCAACAAAATTTATAGGAAACGAACCATCAGATAGGTCGTTTTTTGGTACAACAAAGGAAAGTTAGCAAGGGTGCGATGTTCTAGTAATAGGAGTTCTAGAAAAGCCTAGACGTGTTTAATCACACGTTTCGTTGTTGGCGGGTAGATTTTTTCTCAGATAGAAATACTTTATTGTTTTTTATTCTTTGTATCAATAGACTGGCTTCTCCAAACGTTAGGAGCTAAAAAATAATTGTATCTACATGAATTGTACTAATAAAGGTCAGCAGTTTTGGATTTGTTGTGTTACCATTTTGTTATTGTTTGGATGTGCCGAAACGCCTTCTACACCCAAGCCACGCACCTTTCCAAAAGTTGAATACCCCGATCGTAACTATCAAACATTCGATCTAGATGCCTGCAACTTTGAGTTTCAGTATCCTACTTACGCCAAAGTGGAAGTCAATGTGAAAGAACAAGCGGAAAGTGCGGCCAACTGCTGGTTTGATCTATATATGCCAGATTTTGATAGTCGATTGCATTGCACATATTATGCTATTGACTCTAAGGAAGAGTTTTCGACGCTTTGGAACGATGCGTTTGACCTTGCCAACAAACACAACATCCGCGCGGACTACATTGACGAACTACCAATACGGACGCCTAAAGGAGTTAGCGGTTTTGCCTTCGATCTGAAAGGTCCTTCTGCTTCGCCCTTTCAGTTTTTTTTGACGGATAGTACCGATCATTTTTTGCGCGCTTCTTTGTATTTCAATACGCAAGTACGACAAGATTCGATGGCCCCGATTTATGATTTTGTGATTGAGGATTTGATGAAGGTAATTGAGAGTTTTGAGTGGGTGGAGTAGTGTTCAACTCCACCAAAAAGAAGGAAAGGGATCAAAAAGAATTAGCAGCCAGAATGATACTTTCCCCTCATTCTGGCTCTTCGAACTAACAAGACAATCCAGCATCAACCATCTACTCCACTACCAAAATCTCCACTTCCTGCTTCTCCCCATCATCATCACTTACCTGCACAAAATAAGTGCCACTCGCCCAGTTCGACACTTCCAGCATCGGACTAGCATATTGAGCATCATCCAACTGCGACTGCCATACGACTTGCCCGATAACATCGACAATTCGGATAGTCAGTCGTCCTGCTTGCCAATGAGTTAAGTTGAGTTGTACCCAATCTTTGGCTGGATTGGGCGACAGCGTAAAAGAAGGAGTATGAATAGTGAGTTGCGCCGACCTTTCCTCTATTTGGTTAGCACTATTGAGCACTGTTCCCATCACGCTGATATTATCAATGAGGTGCGTTTCGTCCATATCTAAGCCGTCAATACGAAGAGCAATTTCTATGAAGTTTTCGCCAGTGACATCTACAGTTTGACTGATAGTTTGCAACGGAAACGCACCGCCGGGGCGTCCCCAAAATGTCCAACTCATGTTGTTTTCTGTCCGATAGACCAACTTGATCTCATCGTTGTTTTCCAACGCGCCTATACCTTGTGCATCCGCCGATAGAAGTACAGTATCCACTTCGGACACATCAATGCGCTGACTCGACCAGTCGATGCCAGCTCCATTCACTTTTAGCTGTTCATTTTCTACACTTGCCACTCCACCGTTCAGCATATTTTTTATTTGAGCATTCCAAGAAGTAGGTGCGCCGTCCGTGACTGCTCCATCTGCCAAATTAAACGGTTCTACCCAGGGGATCGCTTCTCCGTATAGAGTACTTCCGCCACCACTGCTACCACCGACAGTGATATTGTAGGCTACTTTGATCCCGTCTCCAGCATTATCTATGGCCACAAACTTTAGGTTATATGTCCCAGCTGCCATGTTTTGTAACTGTAGATCGTTGCTTTGATTCGGGTCGCCCCATTCGTAGGGAGCTTCATCTTCTGTGCGCACAAGTTGGTCATTTAGATAAAAGCTAACCTCTTTAATTGATCCATCCAGATCGTTAGCATCTACTTGAACGTATAGATCTGTCCCGACTACAAAATTTTCGTTGTTTTGAGGTGTGACAAAGGCAATAGTAGGCAACATATTTGGCGTCTTATCAATTGTAAAGTTGAGTACTTCGCGTTCCGTTGTTGCGTCTGTATAAGTAGCGATGGCTTCCAGTTCATAGTTGCCAGCGGGCATATCTTGCAATGCTACATCATCGCTGTGGTAGCCCCAAACATAAGGCGCATTCGTCTGTACACGTACCGTTTTTCCATTCAGTAGCAACCGAATATCTTGCACCAATGAGGACGTTGCCGCCTCTATACGTACCTCCACTGTTGCGCCTTCAGGAAAGTGAGCGTTCATGGTCGGCACAACGAAATAAATATCCTTCACAGGTGTATTCTGATCGCTCACCGTAATGCTGATGGTCTCTTCTGTGCTTGCTCCGCCATTGTCTGTCGCGATGGCTTTTAGTTCATGCGTACCTACTTGTAAATTTTGAAGGAGTGGATCGTTGTTTTGGTTTGGATCGCCCCATTCGTAAGGTGGCATCGCTTCAGAACGAACGAGTGTATTGTCGATATATAGATCGACATTATTGACTTGTCCGTCGGTATCGCTCGCGCTAACATTGACGTAGAGATCTGTCCCTACAGGAAAATCTTCTCCGTCTTGTGGGGCTATAAAAGATACAATTGGCGGTTCGTTGCCTGTATTTACATTCCCTACCGTGATAGTCAGTGTGGTTTCACTAGTCGCATTATCGTTGTCTACGGCGACGGCGCGTAGTTCGTATGTTCCTTGTTGTAAGTTTTGAAGGAGTGGATCGTTGTGCTGATTCGGATCGCCCCACTCATAGGGTGGCATTCCTTCACTACGCACAAACGTGTTATTGATATAGAGTTCTACTCGGCTGATGCTTCCATCTGTATCACTGGCGTTAACTTTGACATACAAATCTGTTCCGATAGGCAGATTGTCACCATCCACAGGCTGCTCAAAAGCAACAGTAGGCGAAATATTAAGATTGTCGTTTGGTTTCAATAGCGTAATGAGTCCACTCGGTTGGTGTTCTCTATACTCTGATACGTAGATATTACCAGTATTGGGATCCTCTACTAAATCCAATGGATCTTCAAAACTTGTGAATCCTGGAATTAATTCTTTGTATGTGTCTATATCTCCGTTAGCACCGTCTGGAATAAGCGCAATAATGTCGTCTCCATTGCTGTAGCGCACTACTAATAGCGCACCGTCTAATGCACCCCCAAATACTTGACTATTTTTATATTCAATGACTCCATTCGGCGACTTATTGAAGTCAAAATCAAATGCAACTCCTCTGTAATTGTCATCTACAGGCGTTCCATTTGGATATTTGTTAACATCTACTTTTCCTCTATTCATCACATACTCGCCTCGTAGTGGATTCGGATGTCCGTAGTAGCCTTGTGGATTAGCAGGGTTGACACGGAATAGCCAATCGCGTTGCGTTTCATTTTTAGTCGTTCCTGAAATTTGTGGAAAACGTGGATCAGTATAGTCGTATATGGTGCCATCTATACGACGTGTGCCATTGACAGAAGCTGGAGTGTTGCTACCGCCCGCTGTTCCGTTGGTAGGGATGTACAGTTGCCCGTTGCTATGCCAATACAGATCGTAGGCATTTCGGATACCCGTCGCATAGATCTGCAAAGGCGCTTGATTGTAGTACGGATTGTAAAAGCCGTCAGAAGTGGTTGGCGAATTAGCAGACGCGTTGTTAATGACGTTTTGATCCATAGAGGTTTGCGCGTCAATTGGTAGACTAGCAGGTAACCGATTCAAATCTAAACGCAACACCGCCGCTGTTAGTAGGCGTTCTGGTCGATTTCCCCATGCATTGTCCGCAGCCCCACCAGCAGTATTACTACTTTGAATGAAGTATAAGTACTGCCCGTTGCCAGGCTGAAAAGCTAAACTATTAACCAAATGATCTCGAATGGAACGAGGCAGATTGGTAATGAGCAAGTCTTCACTTTGTAGGTTGTCTCCTTGCAGGCGCGACAGTTTCCCATCCCAAGCTGGTGCATTATTCAGATCCATTGAGCAGTGAGAAACGTAAGCGATCAGATTATTGGGTGTTGAGCTAGGATCAAAAGCCAAACCAACAGCGGCTCGTTCTCCATATTTATTGGGAATAGCACTTAATATCTGTCGTCCACCTAACGAACCATCAGTATTAATAGTCCAACGATGGATGTACCCACTGATGGTTAACCCATATAACTTCCCTTCTGGTCCGATGACCAAAGAGGTGTAACGCGCGCCTGAAGCGACAACACCTTCTTTTATAAAGGCGACATCATCGAGCGAGGTTTGTTGATTCTGTAGCTGTCCTGTGGTAAAGGTCACCTCATACGGCTCGAAGAAGAAGCCCGCTAAGTCCTTTACGCCATTGATGCGGTAGATGTAGGTCGTTTGTTCTTTCAGTGTAGTGTTTGGTGTCAAATTGATGGCATCGCCACCGCCTGTTCCATTGACCGTCGCGGGAACTCGAACAAGTACATTGTTGGTGAGGACTTCAAAAAGCTGGACGGTATTGGAGTTAATAGAATTATTGTCTACTCCAGACGATCCGTTACTCGCTAAATTGGGCAGGTTTAGATTGTTGGCAGAAATGGTAGTGGTAGGAGACACATTAGTTTGTCCATCGGCAGGAATGGAGCTAATGACGAAAGGTTGCGGTTGAGGGAGGTCATCTGTAATTTCGATACTCACTATTTTGGTATTGACACCAGTAGCTGCATCAATGACGAGTTGCCCATCCTGCACAACGATGATTTTTTCGACGCTTTCGATATCTTGTTGGTTGGTTTGGGTAAAATAGAGCAGATTTGTACCTTCTGCACTGAGTATATGTTCAGAATTATTGAACTGATTGTCACCTACTTGCACCCTTACCCGGTACGTGTTATTAGGAAGCGCAATTGCCCAAATCCCTTCTGTGCTGTTGCCTCCATTCGCGCTTCCACTATATTGCATATGCATTAGCGTCTCTGAGACTACGTCTACATCTGGCTGCGGTGGTCGATTGCGCCCATTACTACTTAAATCAAGTGGGGTGATTCCATCCGTTTCCAGCCAACCGTAAGTTAGACCACCCTGATTGCCGTATGGTTGTCCATAATCACGAAGCCAGCCGTTGGGCGCAGTGGTTGGTTGATCGGAGAAATTAATTTTATAATCAACTGACTGCGCACTTATTTGACACAGAAAGAAGAGAAAGCTAACAACGAATAAGGTAAGTATCCTTGACATAATAGGCAGTTAATAATTAGGTTATTCTTAAAAACGACCAGTAGCCACTGCTGGATGGAAAGGAGAGATGTCCCGCTGATAGGTGAGCGTTCACTGATAACTTGCCCCAACTAATTGGCACTTTCCTCATCCTAAAAAACACAAAAAAGTAAGTCCGTAGCTTCCCGATAGCTTTCAGGATTTTGAATTTCTTAAGAGACAAAATAGTTGCCTTTTTTGAAGGACTTTATCAACGAACTTTCACTGTAAATATGGTAGAGTGTCTTTCGATAGTTGCTAATGTCGCTTTTTACAAGCCACAAATATAAAACTCTTAACGCTTTCAACTTTGATTTGTATGACTAACTTTTGTCATTCGATGATCTTGTTTTGTCGAAAGTCACAAAATGTTTATCTTTCTTTTTAAAGTGTGTTGAACAATAGGGTATCAATATGCTTTTTCGATAGCAGTAGTCAATCGCTTGTACTAAACGAGTCGACGCTATCACACTCTAATTTCTTGTTTCTAAATCCTTATTATGAATACACCAACCAATGACTTTATTGAAGAAAGCACCGTTTCCTTTTGGCCCGTCGTGCTCAAATACGGCGTGATAGGTGGCTTCCTAGCAGTAGCTTATCAATACATCAACTATACAACACTATTCTCGACCTCCTCTTTGGGAAGTGCAATTGGTGCATTTCTACTCAATCTATTATTATATGGCGGGTTGATCTATTTTGCTATGAAAGAGCATCGTGACCAGCAGTTGGGTGGTTTTATGAGTATGGGGCGAGCCATTGTAGTAGGGATATTCACGGTTCTCATCGCTTCTGTATTTCGCGGTATTTTCGATTATGTGTATGTAGCATTCATTGACCCTGAGATTCAACTGAAATTGAGTAGAAACCTTGCTTGGTTGTATGAAATGACGGGGCTGGATGAAGATCAAGTCCAGGATACCATAGAAGCAGTGGAGGAATCACAAGAACAGCTGAGACCAAGCATCTTTACCGCTGTAGCAGGTGCTGCTTTTGGAGGTGCCATGACTGGAATCATTCTATCTGCTATCGTGGGAGCTTTTATGAAAAGAAACCCACCTGTGGATGCAGTTTAAACAGCTATTCTACAAGACTTTTGAAGTTTAACCGACACTGGAAACGTTTGCATTAACAACAGTAGGTTTTTTCGTGCTTAATCAAACTTCAGAAGTCTATCTTTTAGCCCTCCTACTGTTTTCCTTCCCAACACAACTAACATCAACGGTTGGTCGTTTCTTCCTTTATTTGAAATCTTTTCAGACCTTTGCGTACTGTTTGACTAGACCTATTTCAACAATCAACTGTACATGGATTTATCTGTTGTCATCCCCTTATACAATGAAGACGAGTCGCTACCAGAACTAGAAGCATGGGTTCGGCGTGTCGCAGAAGGTGAGCAATTGGACTACGAAATTATTATGGTAGATGATGGCAGCACGGATCATTCTTGGTCGATTGTCGAGCAGTTATCTCAACAAAATCCACGCGTAAAAGGCATCAAGTTTCAGCGCAACTACGGTAAATCCGCCGCGCTCAATACTGGCTTCGCCGCTACGAAAGGCGATGTCGTCATCACGATGGATGCCGATTTGCAAGACAGTCCCGACGAGATACCAGAACTGTATCGCATGATTCAAGAAGAGAAGTACGATCTCGTATCTGGCTGGAAAAAGAAACGCTACGATCCATTGAGCAAAACCATTCCGTCTAAATTCTATAATTGGGTGACGCGCAGCACGAGTGGTATTCCGTTGCACGACTTCAATTGTGGACTAAAAGCCTATCGAAAGTCGGTCGTCAAGTCCATAGAAGTGTATGGCGAAATGCACCGCTACATTCCGCTGCTGGCAAAATGGGCAGGTTTCAAAAAAATTGGGGAGAAAGTCGTACAGCATCGCGCGCGCAAATATGGCGTGACGAAGTTTGGAGCGAAGCGCATTTTGAGTGGCTTTTTGGATTTGCTGTCCGTCTCTTTTCTAGGTCGTTTCGGCAAAAATCCGATGCACTTTTTTGGTACATTAGGCACGTTTTTCATCTTCACAGGATTTGTCATTTTGATTTATCTAAGTATTGCCAAACTAGTCTATGAGGTGTACCATATTGCAGATCGTCCGCTCTTCTTTCTAGGTATTTTAGCCGTCATTATTGGTACACAACTGTTCGTGACTGGCTTTTTGGCGGAACTCATCACGCGGAGTGCCAGCGACCGCAATCAATATTTAATCGAAGAAAAAATCGGTCTATCTTGAGTCGAATTGCCCTTATTTCGCCTGCCTATCCATTGCGTGGTGGCATCGCTGCTTTCGGAGAGCGTTTGGCAGTTGCCCTACAAAATAGGGGACACGAAGTCAAGATTTATACCTTTTCCATTCAGTATCCCGATTTCCTTTTTCCTGGCAAAACCCAATTTTCGGAAGACCCCTCCCCTAGCGAGTTAGACATCGAAGTTAGCATCAACTCCGTCAATCCTTTCAATTGGTTGCGCATCGGTCGACGGATTCGCAGAGCTAATTACGATCTGGTGGTTTGTGCCTTTTGGTTGCCGTTTATGGGACCTAGTTTGGGGTCTATTTTGCGCCAAATTCGCAGCAACAAACACACGCGCATTGTTGGACTCATTCACAACATCCAACCTCACGAAAAACGTCCAGGCGATCAAGCGTTCGCCCAATATTTTACGGCTACGGTCGATGGCTTCGTGACCCTTTCGGATGCGGTTGCCGATCAAATTAGAACATTCGCGCCCGATAAACCGATTGCTGTTTCGCCACATCCCGTCTACGATCATTATGGCGAAATTATAGAACCTGCAGTTGCAAAGTCGCACCTACAACTTGATCCTGAAGGTTCGTATCTGCTGTTTTTTGGTTTCATTCGAGCGTATAAAGGATTGGATTTATTGTTGCGAGCGATGGCGAGTCCACGCATTCGCGCATTGAACATCCAACTCATCATAGCGGGCGAATTTTACAGCAACGAAGCCGCTTACCAACAGCAAATAGACGAGCTAGGCATCCGTGATCTTTTAGAGCTACATACTCGATTCATTCCCGATTCAGAAGTCCGCTACTATTTTTCAGCCGCCGATTTGGTGGTGCAGCCTTATCAAACCGCTACGCAAAGTGGTATTTCCCAGATTGCTTATCATTTCAATCGTCCGACCATCGTGACGGATGTAGGTGGTTTGGGCGAAATCGTGGAAGATGGCGTAAGTGGCTATGTGATTCCAGTCAGCGTCACGGCTATTGTAGATGCAATTGTTGATTTTTACGAGCATGATCGAAGTCAAGAACTACAGAAGGGCGTGCGCCGTAGCAAAGGACGTTTTTCGTGGGAAGTATTGGCGCAGGCGGTGCTGGATGTGTGATTGGAAACATACTCCTCTCTATTCTACTGGATAAAGACTGTGTTTGAAAGCAACATAACAGAAAATCTGAGCAATTTGTGTCGCGTTTCCGCTATCTTTCCTATATTTCGTTTGTGAAACAAAAGCAGGACAATATCAAGGTATCCAAACAAGCGTTCAGGGAATGGCTGGAGAAGTTGCAGCAAGAAAGCTGGCAGCTGGAGTTGATTATCTCTGGGTTTGCTTTGTTTGCGATTTGGGAAGCTCGTGTTTTGATAGACGACTTCGAGACGTATCAGTTTTTGCATCGAAGAGCCAGCGGAACTGTTGATATGATCGCTGGAGCGTCACGCATGTTACTACAGACTGGCTGGCGAATCTTCTTTTTCAACCTATTGCTTCATGTCATTATTCGAGGACTGTGGATTGGTGCAATAGGGCTACGTTATGTCTCTTCGGATATCGACTATGACTCACTGAATTATGCAGATAACTTCACTCGATTCCTTAGAAAAAAGGTAGGTTCGTTTGACGATTACATCGAAAAGCTAGAGCGGTTTGCCAGTATACTTTTCGCGTACACCTTTCTATTGTTTTTCCTCTTTTTCTCTTTGGTTTTTTACTTCTTCCTCTTTGCGCTCTTTACCGTCTTTTTTAGAGATGAAAATTTAGTTGGCCTTTTTGGTCTTGTCTACATTTTGTTTGCTATCATCCCCTTCATTGACTTCATCACGATGGGTGGTATCAAACGGATCAAAGAGAAAAACATTTCTAGAGTCTATTTCGTCATCTATCGAGTATTTAGCATCCTGACCCTTTCCTTTCTCTATCGACCTTTACTCTATAATTTTTGGGACGAAAAGTACACACGCCGCTTGTTTTTACTCTCCATTCCCTACATATTTCTATTGACATTAGGTCCTAATATTGAGTCGGCTGCCACGCCCTACTTTCCTATTTATAATGGTAGTGAAATATTTAGAACCACTGCGGAAAAGGACATATTCGATACGCAATATTACGATGATGAAAGAGCAGCAAAGACGCGAGAAGGAGGTATATTTGAATCTAAAATTCCAATACGCACCATCAGTCTTCCGAGTATAGAACTTTCAGGCAACTACACTTGGCTATTTTTGAGAAGTTACCCTTCTGACAACAAATGGATAGAACAACAAATTACGCCTTACAAAAAATCTGGTGTGACGATTGATGGATTCGACAATCGTGTAGATACTTTGTATGAAAACATTGAGGCCGAACGATCGAGTCAGTTGGCGGATTTGATTCGCAAACGCCGAGCAGTCAATAAGGCGATAAAAGCAGGAGCTACGGATACAGTATCCGTCGGCATTATTGATAAAGCAGGAACAATTCAAATAGATAGCACTTATTGGGAAGCACAACGAGATAGTGTTGAGGCATATTGGGAGAAAGAGTTGACTGCTTATCAAGTGGACAAAGTAAAGCGATTGAAAAACAGTTTACTTTCGGTAGCTACGATCAGGATGGATAGCATTGACTACACGGACAGTTGTGAGTGCCGATTTTATATTCATCCTAATATCGGAGAGCGAGGACTGCGCTGCTATTTTCCATTGCAAAGTCTGGATATGGGACTTCATACACTGCATTTAGAACGCCAATTCTATGATGATGACAACGATGTATTTAACACGACTGATTACTATATTCCTTTCTATAAAGTGGCGTATAAGAATCGATAAATACGATGTGAGGCGTACGCTTTTGTTAGGTGGATTGCCACTTATCTGTTTCTTAACTTATAATTTATTAAACACTCAACTAAATCTAACTTCCAATGAAAAATAATGGCGTTAAGTATGGCTTGTTTTATGGTCTAGGTCTCTCTTTGCTTGCAGTGCTTGCTTATTTTATAGACCCTAAGCTACTCTTTGTATACACAGATTGGCAAACGATACTCAGTCTTATTTTAATGTTTGGTTTGATGTATTGGTCAGCCAAAGTGACTAGAGAGGAGAGCGGTGGATATATCGGTTTTGGTGAAGCTTTTGTGCCTCCTTTTCTGACGTATCTTATTGGCGGTACTATTTTCAATCTACTTTTCTATGCGCTGATTACTGCTGATCCTGAACTGTTAGACATTGCAGGTAGTGCCACCAATGATATGATGGCATCTATCTACAAGGCGGCAGGTATGTCAGAGGATCAGATATTGGAGGTAGCAGAACAGACAGAGAACCTAATGGATGGTAGCAATCCATTTAGTATTGGTAGTATGCTTTTAGGTGCTCTCGTATATAGTTTCTTCATTGGGTTGCCACTTTCTGCCATCATCGCTGCTATCGTGAAAAAGAAGCGTCCAGATGTGGTGTAAATGACTGATCGCTATATTTAAGAAACACTTTCATATTCACTACAACTATTGATGTGCCAATAGAACAAACAAAACCCAAGTGGCTAGAGATGTTAGAAGCAGAAAGTTGGCAGGCGGAGCTGATTATTTCGGGTATTGCGTTGTTCGGTTCGGCATTGTTACCAGCGCAGATAGAACGGCTCATCAACTTTACGCTCACGACTGTTCAGGTGGAGGATTACTCCTTGTTCTACTTCCTCTATATCATCCTCTATTTTAGTGCTTATCTGGTGATCGCAGGTTTTGTGTTACACTTTGTATTACGCGCTTTTTGGGTAGGTCTAGTAGGCTTCAACTCCGTTTTTCCTGGTACTATCAATACAGAAAATGATAGTTACTACAGCAAATATTTTTTAAAAAAAGTAGCGGAAGACTTACCACTCAATAGCAATGTCATCATTAGAAATTTGGACAACTTCTGTAGCGTAATATTTGCTATTGTCGGAGTATTTATCATGGTGATGCTGGCTTTTGTCATTGATGTAGGAGTACTTTACGCCTTCAAGTTACTCCTCCATAGCTTCTTACCAACTGTTTCCTCTAAATATCTTTATTTGATAGTGATTGTCATCTTCTACGCTTTCATTATTTCTATCCTAATCTTTAATTTAGGTCGCCTCAAAAAGAGTGAAACGGCACAGCTTTGGTACTATCGCATTTTCAGTACGTTCAATCGGGTTTTTCTACACCTCTTCTATCGACCTACGCAGTATATTTCGTTCTCCATCATTACCAATATCGACTATAAAAAGTACAGTAAGTACGTCATCATCATGTCTATAATATCTGGCATATCGACAGCGCCCATTGTATTTGATTCCAATCTGATGTATTTCGCCGAGAACTCCTTTGGCAACCATTTATACATGAGCAGTTTCGACCGACCTGACAAAATGATTCCGACGCATTATGAGAATATGGAATTGTCTGATGACCAACCTATCTTTTCTGCTGTGCTAGAAAACGACATCATCAGGGGACAACAGTTTAAGGTGTTCGTTCCCATCTTTCACAATGAAAAAATGCTGTACGAGTCTTGTATAGAAGAGGAGGAAGTGCCTGAGGACTACGATAAGGAAGCGAAAAGAAGATGGCAACAAATGAAGGTGAACAAATGCTATACCGCTTACCACCAATTCTATATCAATGATCGACCCATAGAACCAAATAGTTCCATTAGAATGAATCATCCCAATCAAGGCGAGGCAGGTATGTTGTTCTATCTACCTAGCCAACAGCTAAGCAGTGGCCAGCAACTCTTAAAAATCGAAAAGATCAACCTAGCTACCCAAAACGTATTCCGCCAAATATCCATTCCGTTTCAATACGA
>CAYLPW010000013.1:0-40002 GCA_964385665.1 uncultured Saprospiraceae bacterium | reverse complement strand
TCACCGAACAACCCAAACCAAGTAGGCTGAATAAATCCACTTTTGTAGAACGCCCACAGCAGCAGCAAAGCAAAGCCACCTAAGCCTACTGAAGCGAGTAGATGACCGTTCAGTTGTGGTTCTAATAGAAAACGGAAACAGAGTGTTAGCAATAAGTAACAAAGGACGAAAATATCGGAAGCGCGTTGGCTGAGTTGAAATAGTCGTTGCATGAGAAAAAGGATGAAAGAGTACGACTCAAAGTCGTACTCTTATGTTATTAAATGGAGCGATTGAGTTTCCAGAGCATAACAATAGCGTATGATTTCAATCAGATGAAGAAGTCGAAACGATTAGTGATCCACAGCTTCGCCCACACCACGAGGCACCCGAATATCTTCGACCATATTCTGTACGCTGATGGGTGGAGCTGGTGTAAAGTGACTGACAGTAAGCGACACGATAAAGTTAAAGATCATACCCAATGTTCCAATTCCTTCTGGCGAAATATCAAACCAATATTGATCTGGCGTGCCGCCCATAAATTTGAAGTAGATAATATAGGCAGCCGTGAAGGTGATACCAACGATCATACCAGCAATCGCGCCTTGCATATTCATCCGTTTGGAGAAGATACCTAAGATGATGGCTGGGAAGAAAGACGCGGCAGCCAGTCCAAACGCAAACGCGACAATCGCAGCCACATAATCTGGCGGATTCATACCAGCATAACCAGCAATTACCACCGCGACACCAATCGCGATGCGTGCTGCGCGCAATTCACCTTTTTCAGAAATATTGGGATGTAGCCATTTTTTCAACACATCGTGAGAGATAGAGGTCGAGATGACCAGCATCAAGCCTGCAGCGGTCGATAAAGCGGCTGCTAAACCACCTGCTACCACTAGTGCAATGACCCAAGCTGGTAGATTCGCAATTTCAGGATTGGCGAGTACCATGATGTCACGGTCGATGATGAGTTCGTTGCCTTGCCAACCGTTGGGTGCAGCGACGTTGGTGACGAACGCTTCATTTTGGTCGTTGTAATATTGTACTTTTCCGTCTCCGTTTTTATCCTCAAATTGGAGTAGACCGGTCGTTGTCCAATTGCCAAACCAAGCTGGCATTTCTGCGTATTCTTTGTCGTTGACGGTATTAATCAAGTTCGTTCTAGCGAAAGCCGCAACAGCAGGCGCAGTCGTATATAACAAGGCAATGAAAACCAATGCCCAACCTGCCGATTTTCGCGCATCCGACACTTTTGGCACAGTGAAAAATCGAACAATAACATGCGGCAAACCAGCTGTTCCCAACATCAAAGCAGCGGTGACGAAGAAAAGATCAATCGTCGGTTTATTGGCAGTCGTATATTCTTTGAAGCCTAAATCAGTATGCAACTGATCGAGTTTGGCTAAGAGTGGCGTTCCATCTTCTAATGTGCCTCCAAAACCGAGCTGTGGAATAGGATTGTCCACCATAATAATAGAGATGAAAACCGCAGGAACGAGATAGGCAAATATCAAGACACAAAACTGGGCGACTTGCGTGTACGTAATCCCTTTCATGCCACCCAAAACAGCGTAGAAGAAAACGATGGCTACACCAATCAAGACGCCTGTCGAGAACTCGACTTCCAAAAAGCGAGAGAACGCGATACCGACGCCTTTCATTTGTCCAACCACATAAGTGAAGGACACGAAAATAGCACACAAGACCGCCACGACTCGTGCCGTCTGCGAATAGTAGCGTTCGCCAATGAAATCCGGAACGGTGAACTTACCGAACTTCCTCAAATACGGGGCTAAGAGCAAGGCGAGCAACACATAACCACCTGTCCAGCCCATTAAATACTGAGCGCCGTCGTAGCCCATAAAAGAGATGAGTCCAGCCATAGAAATAAAGGAAGCCGCTGACATCCAGTCGGCAGCTGTTGCCATCCCATTGAGGACGGGGTGTACGCCACCGCCTGCTACATAAAATTCAGCAGTGGAGCCAGCGCGTGCCCAGATGGCAACACCGATATAAAGTGCGAAGGTTAAACCAACGATAATAAAAGTCCAAATTTGAACATCCATGATGAAGGAATTTATAGTTTAGGGAGTTTGTAATAAATAAAGTACCCGAATTTTACGAAGGTATTTTTTCTTCAAACAAGGCGAAAAACGTAGACGATGCAGGGCATCAGCGACCCGATAGCTATCGGGTTTCAACGCAGTGTGAAGGAAAAAGAGCAAGTAAAATGGGTAGGTTATATTTTACAAGTTCCCTTACTCGAAAGAGTAGGTATTGTTTTAAAATTGGAATGTTTTGTAGAGGAATAAATCGACTAATCGTCATCCACATCGTACTCATGATCGAGCTTGTTCATGCGATTGACATAGATAAAAATGATAGCGATGAAAATGTAGATTGAGCCTTGTTGGGCGAACCAAAAACCGAGTTTGAAACCGCCTATTTGAATGGCATTCAAGGGTTCTGCCAGCAGAATACCGAAACCATAGGAAGCGACAAACCAGACAATGAGCAAGATGATGAGTATGCGGACATTTTTCCGCCAGTACTCCTTTAAATTTTTGTCAGACATAGTTGATCGTTTTGAATGAAAATATCTATATATTTAGATAAATGTAGGTAAAAAATTTTAAAGAAAGACGTGCATCTGCAAACGAAGCTGCGAAAGTGCGTCTTCTTGAGTGGCAATAGCCGCTTCTCGCACATCGCCCATGATGCGATGATACTCCAAAGTGAGCTTCGCATGATGCCCGTTCACAAAATAATTAAGTCCTATATCCAACGCATTCACTGGCTCATCGAAACCTTCGTAGCTGCCATTGTTGAAAGCGATATACGGCATTAGTTTAGGCGTGTTTAGATAGTACCCAAACTGCCCATACAGTGCCGTACCTGTACCTGCCCATCGGCTTACATAGTTTTCGCCATAGTTGAAATTTTGAAGCGCACCGTATGCATTAATGGCATTGCCTTTGCTACCCACGGGCATATCTAGAAAGGCGTCGACAGCTAAATGAGTGACATTGGTATGTTCGCCTGCGCTAGTGTTGTACATACCATTCGGATGCGCAAAAAAGCCAGCTCCAATGCCAAACACCTTCTTTTTCCCTAAATACGTACCGACTTGATAAGGTAATTTAGTCGACTCCGTATCCAAAAAGTTGTAGCGGAAATAGCCTTCCAAAATGGTATTGCCTGTGGGATTGCCTTCTTCGTTTGAATTCGAAACACCTGTATACGTCAGTCCACTATCTTTCAGACCAAAATCTCTTCCACCGCCCAAGGTATTTCGCAATGGAGCATTAAGTGCTACGCGGTAGTCAAATTGTCCAACTTGTCCTTTTGCATACACTCCCAAATGTCGCGCAAACTGATCGCTCACTCCCAACGAATGCCAAGCCACAAACGGACGTGATTGGTCGAGCGTCATGAAGTTCAAGGTACTCTGATTTGCCAGTCGCGTCATCCCTTTCCAATAGTGCAGACCGCTACCTATATACAGCGAATTGTTCAACTTAAACTCTCCCCAAGCACCATGTAAGAAGAATTGGGGGGAGTCGCCGTTGTTGCCTAGGGAAGTTAAGTTGTTCGGATTCAAGCTATTCAATCCAAAGTGCGACAAGATCAAAAAGCGAGGAGAAACTTGCGCAAACGCCAAAATTCTAGAACGTCGAATGCTAGGCGTAATTTGCAGTTTAGTGTCCTCGGTTTCCAGATTATTCGTGGTCGCCCAAATCTGATGCCACATGATGAAGCGGATGTACTTTTTGCCATCTTCACTTAGACGTACCGTCAACGGTTTGTAAGAATGATCTTCTGAAGGTGGAGCTTCTTCTTGTGCTTGCACGGTGGTAACTAGTGCAAAAGCACAGCAAAGTAAAAGGGTACTAAGAAATCGTTTTTCGTTTCGCATAACTAAGAAATCTAGTTGGTAAATCTAATTTTCTTGCAAGAGTAAATCAATAATCGACTGCAATATATATAAACATCTATATAAATAGATAATTAATTTAAAATTTTCTTCTGTTTTACCAAAATATATTTTGAAATAGTAGGTAAAACCAACATTGATTCTAGCAGAAAATGATTGTATAGATGAAAGTTTGGGCTGGGAGTTGGTTAGACTGAGAGAGGGTACTCCTTATAATAAGGTAGCATAGTAGAGTGGAGAAAAGGGAAGACGAATTAAAGCACTTTCGTCAAAATAGCGACAATGCGGTGAAAATCAGGCGTAGTGAGTGAGTACAGAGAGTTTCGACCATCGCGCTCGACCTTCACGATTGCTTTATTCTTCATGATTTTTAAGTGATGAGAAGCGACCGCCTGGTCGATTTGCAACTGCTCATAAATCTCGGTAACTGTCATCTTTCCGTTTTCGTGCAGCAGATTGATGACCTCTATACGAATAGGATGCGCGATAGAACGCAAGGTTTCCGTAGAGTTTTCCAAGAAAGATATATCGAAAGTGGTCTTCATAAACTAATGTATCTAGATATTTATTTACATCAATGATAAAAGAAACCATTGCTAGATTGCTTTTGTTTAGCAAAGCGTCATTCGTTAGAATTAAACTCATACGCTTATCGTCTTTACCAGCTAAGTATATACCGAATAAAGCGATTTTGAATTATGTTTTATATAAATTGGCAAAATATCGCAAACAAGCGAAAGCTCAAACATTTTGTTGGTTTTGTTTTAAAAACTTCGTATTTTTAACCTTCATTTTAGTAAGGTGGGTTAAGAACAGAAAAATGTGAGGTTCATAGGCTATTGTAAAGCTGACCAAATCTCATATCTCACTACTCACCACCTCATATCTATACTAGAAAGTAAATGGAACAATCAAACTATACAGAAGATAACATTCGCTCCCTCGACTGGAAAGAACATATTCGGATGCGTCCAGGGATGTACATTGGAAAGCTAGGCGACGGGGCAGCAGCGGATGATGGTATTTATATTTTAATCAAAGAAGTCATCGACAATTCTATTGATGAATTTGTGATGGGCAATGGTCGTACCATTGATATTGAGCTAGGAGAAGGAGAAGTACGTGTGCGAGACTATGGTCGTGGTATTCCGTTAGGCAAAGTCGTTGACTGCGTATCCAAGATCAATACAGGTGGAAAATACGATTCTAAAGCTTTTAAGAAATCGGTCGGACTTAATGGTGTTGGTACAAAAGCGGTCAATGCGCTATCCAACTATTTCCGTGTCGAATCGGTGCGCGATGGGAAAAAGAAAGTGGCTGAATTCGAGCAAGGCGAACTCATCAAAGATCATCGCAACAAAGCGACCGACGAAGAAAATGGAACAACTATTATCTTCCGTCCCGATACGTCGATTTTCAAAAAATACAAGTTCCGTACCGAATACATCGAAAATCAACTGTGGAACTACGCTTATCTGAATGCAGGACTCAAACTCCAATTCAACGGCAAAACCTTCCAGTCGCGTCATGGTCTGAAAGACTTACTGAATCGCAAGTTCAGCGAAACCAATCTGCGCTACCCAGTCATTCACTTTCGAGGCGAAGATATTGAGTTTGCGATGACGCACGGCGATCAGTACGGCGAGCAGTATTTCTCATTCGTCAATGGTCAAAATACGACACAAGGAGGAACACACTTAGCGGCGTTCAAGGAATCAGTTGGGAAGACCGTTCGTGAGTTTTTTAAAAATAAGTACGACGCAAAAGATGTGCGTACGTCGATCATCGCAGCGATCAGTGTCAAAGTAGAAGAACCGATCTTTGAGTCGCAAACGAAGACGAAATTAGGGTCGACGGAGATCGCACCAAAAGGAGAAACCGTTCGCACCTTCATCAATAACTTCGTCAAAAAGGAGCTAGACGATTTCTTACATAAAAATCCAGAAGTCGCAGAAGCCTTCGAGAAACGCATCCGCCAGTCAGAGCGCGAGCGTAAAGAGATTGCAGGCATCAAAAAACTAGCCAATACACGCGCGAAGAAAGCCAACCTGCACAATAAAAAACTCCGCGACTGTCGCAAACACTTCAACGACAGCAACCGCAAAACGGAGGAAGAAGATCGCATGGCAACTACTGTGTTCATCACGGAAGGCGACTCGGCGAGTGGTTCGATTACGAAAGCCCGCGATGTACAGCGCCAAGCCGTTTTTAGCTTGCGTGGAAAGCCGTTGAACTGTTTTGGACTGACCAAAAAAGTAGTGTATCAAAACGAAGAGTTCAACCTATTACAACACGCCCTCAACATTGAAGACAGCCTAGACGATTTGCGCTACAATCGCGTCGTTATCGCGACGGATGCTGATGTGGACGGGATGCATATTCGCTTATTGCTATTGACCTTCTTTTTGCAGTTTTTCCCAGATTTGGTGCGCAACGGACACTTGTATATTTTAGAAACGCCGCTCTTCCGTGTGCGCGACAAAAAACAAACGTTCTACTGTTACGACGAGCAAGAAAAGCAAGAAGCCATCAAAAAATTACGTGGCAAAGCCGAAATTACTCGCTTTAAAGGACTCGGTGAGATTTCGCCAGATGAATTCGGCGACTTTATCGGGGAAGATATTCGCTTAGAGCCAGTTATCTTAAATGAAGATACGGACATCGAAAAACTGATGTCGTATTACATGGGTAAAAATACGCCCCAACGTCAGTCGTTTATCATCGACAATCTGCGTTTTGAACTAGATGATGTGGATGATGAAGAAGTGGTGGAAGAATTGATTGAAGAGAAGATTGAGGAAGAGTTGATTGCGATCTAGATTGTTTTTATCTTTTCTTCGGGAGACCAAGTTGCTGATGGGTGGCTTGGTCTTTTTTTTATTCCACACCCTTCTATGCAATTGGTAGATGTAGTAAAAAGAAGTGAGTAAGAAGAAAATTATCTATGGTTTGTTGAAAAATTCAACATATCTATCTATGAAAAGTAGAAACTCTCAGACTGATCTTTCTTCCAACCCATCAACAAACGAACAAAATATGACTGCTCTTCACCTGCCATGATATAGTCTTTCAACTAAAGAAAACAGCAGTTGGAAAGCTCCAATTTGTTGTTTGTACACTTCAGTTGGTAGGCTGCTACGAAAATAAAGGAGTTGAAAGCTTCCTAGATCTTATGCAATTTGAAGAGTCATAGTTCAATACTTCAACTTCCCATTTGCATCCCAGATTCCCCAATACGCACCGACATCACCCTCATCACCCACTTTCCACTCTTCATCAAAAGAGGTAAAATAGAATAGGTCGATCTGCTCTTCTTTTGACCACTGTTGCGCTTGAATAAAATACTTCATCGCATTGGCTGCTGATGGATAGGAATCTTCAAAGTTGGTACCTTGACTTGGCCAACCAGTTTCTGTAACAATGACGGGTTTGCCTTGTGCTGCTCGTTGAGCTTTGCGATACATTTCCTTCATGTAGAGCAAGGAATAGTCCAATGGACAGCCTTCCCAATACGGATAGCAATTGGATAGGATCACATCCGTAGCTGCTACAATTTCTGGATGATCGACAAATTCGTAGTACGCATCTACATAACCTACTGGTACATCTGGAATCGCTTCTTTCACTCGCTGAATATGTTTTAGTAACTCTTCTTTCGGCAAATCGTCTCTATACAGCACTTCATTCCCTACCGCAGCAATATCCACATCACCATTTTTAGCTAATTCTATTAAGCCTGCTATCTCTTGTTCGTTCAAGGCTTCATCTGTTCCCAACCAAGCACCAACTAAAGTTTTGAGTCCGTGTTGTTTCGCCACCTTTGGAATCAATTCATTGCCTTCAATGCAGGAGAAGGAACGCACCCATTTCGTGTAAGGCGCAATAATTTTCATCCGTTTTTCGATCTGAGCTTCTGTCAAAATCGTGCCTGGCTGCTGCCCTTCTTCATAGGCGCTGTAGCAAATGCCGTGCATGCCACTTTCTACCATTTCTCGAAAGATAGTTTTGAGTTCTGTTGGTGTTTTATTGGCTAAATCGGCACCGGCTAGAGATAGGTGTTGTGCTGCTTTGTAGGACATAAAAGTAGATGTATGTAATGAAAGATGTATTGGATCGGTAAGCAGTGGTTATGAGTAATTGCTAAGCCAATCGGCGTTGGCTGCTCTCCAATAGCAATCAGAGTCCCATCAGCTCACCGATCATCGGTCATTTTGCTCGATAAGAAAAAGTTGCTACACCAGCACAGCCGCCTGTTCCTCTTCGCGTTGATCTAGTTTCGCACGTACTTCATTCGCGCGTTCTTCTGTAATGTCGTAATCCCACATGGTATAGATAGCAATCAGCGTACCTGCTACTGGAAAAAAGCAGAAGAATGCATGTAAGCCATCTACGGCAGACTGCTGATCGACGGTCGCCAACGCAGGGTCGAAGCCTACGATAGCAATGATGATACCACTCAAACCTCCTGCAATAGCGAATCCAACTTTGACCATCCACCAATAGATCGCCCCGAATATCCCTTCCCGCCGTAGTCCTGTATTGAGTTCATCCACGTCAATAATATCAGCAGTCATGGACATCATAATCATGAATAAGCTACCGATACCGAATGAGAAGAACGGAAGCGCGATAATATACATCCATGGTTTTCCTGGGACGAACAAGAAATACAAGAGCGTGTAACCCACGATAGAGATACCCTGTGCAATCAAAAATGCTTTCTTTTTGCCTACTTTTTTAGACATCCAAGCCACTGTAGGAATGACAATGAAGGTAGTACCTAGTGCGCCAAGACTACCGAATAACACCACCCAAACGCCTGTAGCAGCAGCGTCTCCATTGAATAATTTGTAAACAATGACGAAGAAGGTCAAGGCAGCGACCGTGTTAAAGGCATTGAAGATGAAGAAGGTAGAAATACACAACTTACGGAAGGGTTTCAGCTTGAATGCTTCTGCAAAACCCATGAAAATCTTCTTTAAACTAGCCCCTATATTTGAAGCATTCAATGGTTCGTAGTCGACTCTGTCAAGCGTTGATTCACTTTTTATGAATAAGGCAGGCACAATGGCACAAATGGCACAGGGAATCGCCACCCAAATCGCCAGCGTTCTCGTCGCGACCTCTGCGGACGGAAACCAGTCTGGATCGTACATGATGATCCAAAACCAAGGCGCAATCACCCACGCCCATTGCCCAATCCATTGTGCTGTCGCCATGATATTGGTACGCTCGTGGAAGTCGTTGGTCATTTCGTAACCCATGGCAACATAAGGTACACTGAATATAGTCAAGCCTAGATAGAAAACAAGCGACCATAAGAAGAAGTACCAAAAGGTATATTCCAATGAATTGTCTGCATACAACTGCCACATAAAAATGAAGGCAACGCCCATAATTAGTCCACCCAAAAACACGTACTGTCGCCTTCTTCCCCATTTGGAGCGGGTATTGTCGGAGATGAAACCCATGATCGGGTCAGTAATGGAATCAAAGATGCGCGGCGCGAAGAAAATCAGTCCCCACATCCATCCTGGAAAGCCCAAATCTTGAACAAGTACGACCATGAAGATGCCGAGAATGGCAGGGAACATTTGGTTGGCGAGCATCCCTAGCCCAAAGGCTATTTTTTGCCCCATGGGGACTTTACCTGTTTTTGTGTTTGACATTGTTTTTCGTTTTGTATCTTTTACTAATTAGAACTTTATAAATTGAAACACATAGGCACATAGAAAGCATAGTCTATTGATTTACAGTGTTTCGTGAACTGTCTACTAAATTGAAGTTAGCTTTTAATATATCGGCTCAGCTCTCTCACTGATCTTACGCGACCTAACCTTATTGAACTGTTACCTCACGCTCGAGATCTTCTTTGACGGGCGGCAATAGTACTTCTTCTAACAAACTATCTTTATTTCCTCCATACGTTTTCTGAATAGCGTTCCCGTCTCTACTCAAATTCTCAAAAACACCCTGATCGACTAAGTCCCATACCGCATATTTGGCTTGCCCATCTAAAGTAAGTAAGCCAAAGTGATTTTCAGAACCGCCTTGATTTTGCGCATCTTTCCAGATTTCATTGAAGGCTTCAAAATAAAAGCAGGAGATGCCTTCGCTATTCGTCCAATCGCGCATCATATTGTAGTACAATGCTTCTTTATATTCATCCGTCGCTCTAGAACCTTCGTCGCCGTAGTGTCCGTTGGAAGAACTCGCCCAACCTGTTTCGCCTATATGAATGTCTTTTTCGATGCCTAAACTTTGGACATAATCGGCTGTATTCTGGTATTGTGTCATGGCGTATTGCTTGGCGCGTTCCATAGCAGCTTCTATCTGTTCTAATTTTGGTAGTTCTGCTTCTGATGGCGACACGCCCCAAAAGGCAGGATTGTAGTGCGTGTCGTGCATGGGATAAGTATGCAGGGAAATATAGTCCACAGCAGCGATCAATTGATTCAGTGCTTCTACGTGGTATTCTTCTCCACCGCCACCCCAAGAGGCGAAATTATCAGAACTCGTGATCCAAAGGTCTTTGGATAGTTCGCCGTTTGCTTTCAGTTCTTGCAAATGATTGACCCACTTTAAGATCACGTCAGGCTGTACGTAATAACTTGTTGCCCACTTCACCATTGCCTCATTGCCCACTGCAATAATTTTGACAATGTCCGAGTACTGATTCGCCAAGTCTACAGCTTTATTTATTTCTCTGGTATTGGCTGCTAAGCTCTCTTTGTCGTGATTGGGCGGTTGATCTGTCCACGCATTTTCGCAATCTATCCAAGCACCTAGCATCACATACATTTCAAAATCAGCATCTTCTTCTTTGAGTTCACGGATAGCAGCTAGTAGATTTTGTGCTTGTGCTAGATGTACGTTGTAGGTTCGCAGTACCTTGATTCCCATCGCTGATAGGATTTTCATATCCTCTTTCAACTGCTCAATGGTAGGCTGAGTGTCCCGAGAGATACCACGATAGCCCCCATAAGAAATGGCTAAATAGTCTGGATGGCCTAGAATGTCTTTTGCTGTCACTGGTGTCGTTTGCGTTTCATTTGTTGCGTCTTCTGTTGCTGGTTCGTCGCAGGCGAAGCTCATCAACAAGATAAGCGAAATTAGTAGGAATTGTGTTGTTTTTCGCATGGTGTGTGGTCGTTTTGTTGAATGAGGGGCTGAAGAGCTGGGGTGTATAGCAGTGAGCTTGTAGATGTTACCGCAAAGTCGCGCAGGGAGCGCAACGTACGCTAAGTAATATTCTTAGAATCAGAACATTATCTACAAGCTACTGTAGTCAAGTTTTGCTGCTATACACCTCCCCTCCTACTTCAATTCCTCTGCTTTCAAGTGAACAGTAATTTGACTCACTTCACCTGTTCGCTTAAATAGTGTTGCACTCGTTGCTACATCCATTGTCGTTCCATCCATTGTCTCAGTCGATTGGTCACTTCTCGTAATCATTATTTTGCTTTCATCAGCGATCTGATAAACAATTGACACCTGACAGTAACTAAAGCAAAGCGACTGTGCAGGCGCAGTGATTGTTTGTGACTGACCATCAATATTGACAAAATGGTATTCTTTAGATGTCGTCAGAAACTCATCTTGCTTCAATAAACTAGGTTGAAAATGGAGTTGCCCATCTTGTATTGTTATGCCCAATTCGCCAAATCGACACAAAATATCTTCTTTCACTTGTCCAGTCATACCTGGCTGTTGCGCTCCTCTACGCGCTGGTGTGTGCGAGTACGGATCGGTTGGAAATGCGCCGTACAATTCGGGAGATTTGTGGACACCAATGCCTGCGTTGATTTCATAGTAATGGTCTAGTAGACGACCAATAGTTGCATCATCAGCATCAGTCTGAATGGCTACTAAACAACATTCTTGGACTGCCAACTGCAACTTGGATACCATGTGCCAATAAATAGACCCTAAACCTTCATAACCAAAGAATGTACCCGATCGACCAGTGAAGGCTTTGTGGTTAAACACTTGTTCAAATGTACTTAAAATATGCTTTTCCTCTTGCGCGACAAGCGAAGCATATTTGTCGTGTTGAGTGAGTTTGTTGAGTGCTGCTTTCAGGTCTTTCGCATTTCTGAAATTGCCGTTGAAATGGTAGTCGCCATTGATGTCTTTTTCGACAATGCGCGTGTTGCCGTCTGCTACTAACTGCTGTAAAAGTTCGCTCTTTTTAACCGACTCTTTTGGAAGCGTATTCTTCACCATAAACTTTGGCAAATCCTTATTCGGGTAAAGAATATAGCTGTATTGATCTTCTCGGAATAGCGCACTATTTTTCAGCGCATCCAATACAGAAAGGACTTCTTTATCGTCCAAATAGCCTGCACTCAAGACCGCTACTTGACCTTCTAGCATTTCGTCCAAATAGTCGATGGACACTTCCTCGTTTTCTTCTATTGTCAATAAATTGTACGCATGATAGAGTCCATCTGCTCTTCGATTAGCTGCAATAGAATGCTCTAAATACTTCAATCCAATCGCAACAAATTCCTTTAGCTCGGATAGCTGAACAGCTTGCTTTTTCCCTGAAAACGACTGCTCATAAATGCGAGAACGATAGTCGCTACCTGCTGTCCCCAAACCATCCATGATTTGCTTGCGCTGTTGGTCGTCGATGCTGCCAGATAAAGCAAACTCATGTTTTTGAAAGGTACTGTGAATGCCTTGAAAGAAAGTATACAGCTCTTCGGAAAGCTCGACTTGCTCGACTTCCGAACGCTCAAACACGCCTTCAAAAAAGTGGAGGAATCGTCGTAGATAGTACAGCGTGACCATCGAAACGCCATTGCCCACCAAAGCATTATTTGCGTCGTTCCATTCTGGGCGTTGTGTGTTCATCCAAATGCCGGCTTCTGGCACAAAATTGGACAACTTAGCTAAGACGCTGGCTAGTATTTTTTCAATGAAATTGACGGTGTAAATGTCACCTTTGCTGTTTTGTAATAAAGCACCATCTGCTCCGTGCTGCTTTCTCCGTTCTCGAATAGCATGATCTGCCGTCTCGTCAAATAGAATGGTATCTTTTGGGTCTTTTAAGATGTCTTCGTAGCTTTTTATTTTGTACGGCACATTAGCATAGACGAACTCGTTTTTCGTAAAATAATTGGCTAATCGACCAGATTGATGTCGCTCCGCAAATTCCAGAAATTTGAGTAGATAAATGATCTGATGATCGCCCCAATAGCCGATGTATGACCATGGATCGTCTGGCTCAATCGTCTCCCAATCGAAGCCGTCTTTCATCACGCGATAGGGATTGTAGCCATCGAAAGTGGAGGCATTCAGAAATTTGTAGATCATGCCTTCTATGAAAGCTGGATACGAATGTGCCAAAGCTTCCCAATTCTGAAAAATATCGCGCCAATTGCCTTGATAGTCGAGTATTTTTGAACCGTCGACTTCACTGCGTGTATTGATCGAAAACTTGTTCCACGGACGACTAGGATCGCCGTGCCGTCTGCTAAATTTCAAGGGTAAATATTCGGTGCACAAACGGCGGAAATGCGCGTTTTCACTTTGTGCTACGATGGCTTGCAAATCGAATAATGAAAAGGTATCCGCTAAATTTTCAATGGTTGTTTTGTGTACTTCATAGATAGCTGGATTGGCATTGGCTAAATAGTCTTTGAAATCCCACTTTTCGATCTGATAATTATGGTCAAAAATGCCACCACGCATGATGTTGAATAGTGTGTTGGCGAAGTGGCGAGTGTCTCTTAAATGATCGGCACTCAACTGTAAACCGTCGGAAGCTGCTGCCAATTGAATTAAGCTATCCGTTCCAGCTTGAATGTCTTTCAGAACGTTATCGCCTAGCTGCTTGTCTGTCTCAATTCGATTGGACAATTCAGCGATGTCGGCATGATTTTGATTGACATTGGCGAGGATATGCCAAGATTGTTTGGCTTGCGGTGGTAGTGAAAGTGTGTCATGCAGGAAGTACGCTCCCTTCTCCCCTTTTATGTCTTTTTCTCCCGAAATATCGTGTCCTTTTCTAAAATTTTTCACCTGCAAAGAAGACAATAAATAGGTTGGATGATCTAAACCCAATGACCAAACGACATTCGCTTTTAGGGCTTCACTCGGCTCTGCTTTATCTACAATGATCGCACTCAACGCATAGATGCCCAGTCCAGAAGCTTCAATGAGTTCGGTTCTTTTGTAGGCATCAACCAAGTTACTGGTGTTGTTTTGCGTGTAGGTTTCCACACCATAAGGCAGTACATTTTGTACGCCATCTAATAGGGTCACTTTTACCACCTCTTCGCTAAGGTTATGAATTTCTGAAGTACGAACAAAACCAAACTGATTACTTGATGCCCATTGATAGCGAAAACTCAGCTCTAGCGTATGATTGATTTCTTCAAAAATAACTTTGTTGCCATATACACTTTTGTATAAATTTCTGCTCACCTCGTACTTGCCATCAAAGCGATCTGATAGGGCCTCCCAAATATGTGTTTCGTCTGCTTTCTGAACTCGAAAGATACTTTTGCTGCCCGTCACTTCCGCCATCTCCGTGATTTTGTCGTCAGTGTAGTACGGAAAAAGCGCGTATTCAGCGTTCTTTCGACCTGCGGTCAGTCCGCCATTGCTGGAAATGAATAGCCAATGATTGGAATCGCTGACGATGCTCATGAAGAACGGACGCATCTGGTCGCTGTTGGCGATTTTGAGGTACTGCTCGTTGTTGATTTGAATTAGGGTAATTTCGATGTCTTTTTTATTTTTCATTCTTTTCTAGTTGTTATATCTGATCGGTCAGTCTAGCGGGACTCTGATAGCTTTCGGAGAGCAGCTTTCTTTTACAGAAACTTCTTTTTTTACGTGTTTGAAGGTCAGGCTTACCGATCCTTTTTGACAGCTCTCCATTCTAGCCTCGCCAAAAACAACACAATCGCAATTTCAGAGAGAAAATAGAGGTGTCCTAAAGTGGTTAATTGCTCGAAATAAATGATGGTAAAATAAAGCGATAGCACACAATATAGCACATTCCCAATAGCGATGACTCGAAGCCATTTTGAATAATCGTTTGGGGCACCAAAATAGCAGATAAAATCGTACAATGCAAACACACACGGAATAGCCGCCAATAGATACAAAACTCGTTTTGGCATTCCAAAATAGGGTTCAAACTGCACCAACACAACGCCTAGTAAAATAGCAGAAACCAATGCGCCAACACCATCAATCAAAAATAATTGTTTGGATGAGAAATTCATTCTATTCCATCTTTTGAGGTCGAAAAACCATATACAATACTCACCGATGGCGAAACACCTAATAAGGAATGATACATCGCTGCCACATCTATGCGCAACCCATTTTCTAAGGCAACACCGAGTCCAAAACTCACTTGTTCAAACTGAGTCGCTACACCAGCGCGTAGATAAAAAAGTTCTCCGAAATTGTACTCCGCACCTGCTCGAAAACGAAGCGCGTCATTCATTTCTTTCTCCAATTCTACCATCAATAAGATTCGTTCGGAAGGTGTGTACCCTAAGCCAGTCGTAAAGACGCTCGGTAGTCGTAGGTCGTCGGCGAATTGGACAGGAATAGGGTTGTAGATGTGTGCACCGAGTTGTAGTTCGCTACTCATGCGTAGTTGAAAGCCAAACTCTGCATTCAAGACGCTTCGATTGCCGTAAAACGTTTGTTGAGTCTGGAAATAATTGAATTGTGCGCCAATAGTCAGGTTATCGAATAATTGTCTAGCGTAGAGCAACCCTAGTCGCCGTTCTTGATAATCTTCAATTCCGAAACTATGCACTGTCGCGCCGAATGTTCCAAAAGATACCGGATACGCCACCGCTGCCCCAATTCGTTGGATCGGGCTATTGACGAAGCGTTGTTCGGCAAAGGTCAGTATCTGTGCCTGCCGCAATCGAGCTAAACCTGCTGGATTGCTAAACGCCGCGTGTACATCTTGAAAGAATAAACCTGTTCCGCCCATCCCCACACTTCGCGCTCCTGCTAGTGGACGATGTTGATGCTGCGCTTGAAGCATACAACTCAACAAGAGAAGAAACAGTGCTACTAAATATCTAATCATGTATTTTAAACCTTATGATTTATGGCTCATGACTTATAACTCATGACCTATGACCCATGATACAGCGTCGCATTTTCACTTTTGTACCCTCTAAAATCGTCTCGCCCCGACACATATAATCCGTCTTGATATAGTTCGTCTTCCAATATTTTTGGATCGGGCGTGTAGTCAGGTGAAGAAGATAGCTCAACTAAGTTATTGGACGGATCACGGATGAACATTTGCATCGCGCCATCGGGTAGTCGGCGGACTTTTCCCCAAGGTTGAGTGTCGATGATGTCGAGTTCCTTACACCGCCAAAAAAGTTGACTAAAATGATTGACTTTGAAGCAGACGTGTCCTCGGAAAGACTGTGCATCTTCCCATTCGCTCAGGTGGAGTTGCTGCGTGTCGTTGATCTTGAAAAAGGCGGTTGGGTAATCAAATACGAAGGCTGGAATCACTTCTAAGCCCATTTCGTGTTCATAAAATTCGGCGGCAGGTTCTAGCTGATCGACGATGAGGGTGACGTGGTTGATTTCGTTGATGTAGGACATAGCTGGTTTTGAATATTGAACCTGCCTGACTATCGTTTGCGGCAAGGCAGGTATGGAACAGAGGAATATTGAATGTAGAAGTATACGAGATGCGTAGCGATTCTAAATCTTAATATTCGTTATTCTCTGTCCAATATTTATGTTTTTATAATTATCATTTTCGCTTTCTTGTCTTTTTTTCCTCTTCTTCCATGAAGTCAGAAAAAGCTTCCAGCAAATCTTCTACTGTAATACCTTCTAGCTCATCGTCAAAGTAATACTCCTCTTCTTGTTCTAACAACATTTCCTGCAAATCTTCGGGCATTTCTCCCGTCTTAATATAGACTTTCAGTCCATCTATCAAACGTTGAAAATCTGCTTTTTGCTCAGCAATACCTTCCAACATATCTTCTGTTCCTGCCTCGCCGTAGCGTGCTGCTTCTCGTTCGACACGGTGCAATTCACCCAACTCAGAAGCTCGAATCTGTTTAATTTTTGCTTTCAGTCGCTTCAACTGCGCGGTCAATCCGGAAATCTCGTTCTGTACCCGATCAATCGCTGCATCCATCACATCAATCATACCGCTCTCTTCCAGCTGCCCTTGTTCGATCAGGGTGGCGGTATCGGCGTACTGTTTTTTCAATGCCAATAGCGTAGCTAAATCACTGCGTTCGTATGCGGCGTTGAGTTCTTGCATTAGCTGATGAAACTGCGCTTTTTCTTTTGTTGATTTGGCACGATCGGGATGGAAGCGTTGCGCGAGTTCGACGTATATTTTTCGAATCTCGCGTTTTCGTTCTTCAGGTACTTCTACCTCGAATTGTTGGAAGACATTGAAAGCACGTTTACGGTCGAACTCGTCCGTCTGCTGTCCGCGTTCTGCGCGCATTTGATGGAAAGTCTCTTCATCCATTCCCATCATCTCCTCGAATAAGTCATAGCCTTCTAATGCCTCCAGAAACTCCTTCATTCCTTCTTTTTCTTCATCTGCAATAGTATCTGCTTTTTGCGCTTCTCGAAACAAGTTATTCAGTTCCTCTTTCGTGCGCTGCAAATCTATCAACGCATCTGGAATACCAGACATTTGCTGCTGCATATTTACAATCTCATCCTGTAGCTTTTGGAGAATGGTTTTGTTCCGCTTGAGTTGCGTTAGTATTTTTTTGCGCTTGGTTTTTAGTTGAGCTAATTCGTTTTCCTTCTGCACTACTACCGCGCTTTTTTCTATATCTGACATCTCAATTTTTTAAGTCATCAAGGAATGGTAAAATTGTAAAGGTACAGTTAATCCAATTGAGATTCAAGCTGTTGTAAAGGCAAATCATAAGAATGAAATATATCATTAGTATAGGTATTCTACTTTTTACTTTTCTTGCCTGCGATGGTCCTTCCTACCAACAAGGGGAAGCTCTATATCGGGTCAATTGCTCTAGCTGTCACATGGACGACGGCAGTGGTTTGGGCGAAAACATCCCTTCGTTAGTGGCTTCTACGTCAGTGGCGGAACAGCGATTACAACTGCCTTGTATCATCCGAAAGGGTATCAATGCGCATCAGATTGAGGAGTTGGATGACTACCAGGGAGCGATGCCAGGCTTTCCTAAATTGACGGAAGCGGAAGTCAATAATATCATCAGCTACTTACTAAGTGAATGGAACAAAGATGTACCTTTGCTAAACGCAAAAGAGGTGAAAGATGCGCTGGAGCAGTGCGATTAATTATTCATGATTTATGATTCATGACTTATAATCCATGATCCATAGTTCATGACCCATAATTCATATTCTATGTTAGTGATTCAGGATAAGTTGGTTAGTCTCGATGTAGTGGAGCAACAGTTTTTATGCAATCTGTCGGCTTGTAAAGGAGCGTGTTGCTGGAAAGGAGACTCTGGTGCACCTTTGGAGGAAGAAGAGTTAGCTATATTAGACAGCATAGACGAAAAAGTGCGTCCGTTTTTATTACCTGAAAGTGTAGAACGTATCGATCAAAAAGGAGGCTATTTGTATTACGAAGATTTTGAAGAATGGGGAACGAATTTGATGGATGACGGAGCTTGTGTGTATATGACATACGACGAAAGTGGTATTGCTAAATGCGGTATTGAGCAGGCGTATAAAGCTGGAGCGATTGACTTTTACAAGCCGATTTCTTGTCACCTCTACCCCATCCGCGTTAATAAGAATCCTGATGCCAACTTTGAAGCACTCAACTACGAACAGTGGGACATTTGTAGTGCTGCTTGTAGTCTAGGTAAACAGCAACAGTTGCCGCTTTATCGCTTTGTCAAAGACGCTATTATACGAAAATATGGTGCTGATTTTTATGCGGAGTTGGAGGCGGCTGCAGAGCATTTGGAGAGCAATGAACAATAGGTGAAATATTGATTCTATCGAAGGGTTGTTGCAGACATAAATTGAACTAATTACACGATGACCGCTACATATAAACTTCTCTTTTTCCTCTTTCTCCTCACCGGCACTTATCAACCACTATTGGCTCAGGTCCATCAAGCGATGACCTTCAATATTCGCTACGATACGCCTCGAGATAGTATCAATAGATGGGACAATCGGAAGGCAGAAATTGTCGATCTTGTTCAATATTATCAGCCCGCTGCTTTAGGGATTCAGGAAGGTTTGTGGCATCAAGTAGAGTATTTGGAGGATAATTTGCCCAACTATGCCCGTATCGGTGTCGGGCGAGATGATGGGAAAGAAAAAGGAGAATTTAGTGCTATTTTTTACGACAGTACAAAGCTAAAGTTATTGGCTCAAGAGACATTTTGGTTGTCGCCTACGCCTGATCGAGTATCCGTAGGTTGGGATGCTTCCATGGAACGCATCTGTACGTATGGATTATTTGAAGAGAAAGGTAATGGACGTAAAATTTATATTTTCAATGCGCATTATGACCATATTGGACAACAGGCTCGGGTGGAATCGTCCAGACTCATTTTGAGTAAGATTCAGGACATCAATACCCTAAATTACCCTATTATTGTCATGGGCGACTTCAATGCTGAACCCGACACCGCACCTACTGAAACATTCATGAACATATTGGATGACGGGGCGAAACTAGCGGAAAATGGCATCTATGGACCAATAGGAACGTTTACAGGATTTACTAAAAATGCGATTCCTAAACGCCGAATTGATTATATTTTCACAAAGAATTTGACAATTAAAACCTATCGACACATCGACGACAAGATGAGAAATGGCAATTATCTATCCGACCACCTTCCTGTCTTTGTTGAATTCTTCTAAGTGCTGTACATTTGGTGGGCGTATGAAGTCAGGTGTTGACTTTGAGGTAAAACCCTAGCTTCTCAGACCTAATCAAATAGACCAATTTTAATTTGAATGACGAAAACATCTTCCTACCTCTTTTGGCGAACGCTCTATCAAGAACAACGTCCTTTCCTTCTTTTCTTCCTGCTCTTCTTACTTGGAGGTGGTCTATTGTTCTTCTACATAGAAAAAGGAGATGCTATTCTTTACCTAAATGAACGAAACACGCCTTTTTTCGATACTTTTTTCAGCATCATCACCCGCTTTGGAGAAGCAGCACTGTATGTAACGGGGCTGATCTTGTTCCTATGGCATAAACGCTACATTCGTATGTTGGGAGTGCCAGTCGTAGCGATCTTGGTGACTGTTGTTAGTTATGGGTTGAAATCGTTTTTCGCGCACGCTCGACCGATTACTTTTTTTAAGGCAGAAGAACTATACGATCAGTTAAGTTTCGTAGAAGGCGTATACATCAACAAAGCAGCTACTAGCTTTCCTTCTGGGCACACGATGTCTGCGTTTGCTATTTGTTTTTTTATTGCGTTGGCGTTTCCGAAGCGGAACTACATCAGCGGAATACTTTTCGTGCTAGCCCTTTTGGTAGGCATCTCAAGAATTTATTTGGTTCAACATTTCTTTCAGGACATTTATGTAGGTGCAGCTATTGGAATGCTATTAGCGACACTCACATATGCTTTTGCAAAGCGTGCGGAAACTCGATTTGTCGCTCATCCTATCAACCCGTAAGCTGTTTGCCGAGCAATTAACCATCCAAAAGCAATTAAAATCGCAAATAGTAAAGGATAAAGTGGCGATTTCTTTTGATAAGAAATCATTCCTATTTGTTGCTTCCATGCTGGCTCTATCAATATAATTCCAGCAAGTAGGTTAATCAATAACGTGGGTAAAAACGGTAGAAGCGGTATATGGGAAATTAACCATTCACTGATTCCATAATAGAACACTGCCACCACAGTAACACTGATAGCCCGATGTTGCTTTCCTACAGCACGTAAATTATATACATATAATATTGCGCCGAATAGTACAGAAAAAATTAGTGTAAACACAAAAATCAACTCTCGACTATACAATTTAGGCTTCGACTGCTCAGCTTCAAAGTAGTCTAATATAGGACGTTTTGACATAGATTATTCTAACGGAGTAATAGTCATAAGTGTTATCAACAAACAGTGTTAAACACAGAAAACCAAGGTATAAATAGAACTTAATTCGTGACAGGCTATTTATCAATTGGGTAGTCGCTCTTAGGCGTAGCTAAAAAAAGTACATTCTATCCAAGACATACAGCGATGCACTACCCTTCCTACACCTAGTAAATCTATTATCATGTTTCAAAAATTACTTCTGTTCGTTTTCTGTGTATTCTTATTCGCGCAAACTGTCTCCGCGCAGTCGCCAGAACAAAAGCATGCTGCTTCGCTTGGTATGACCATAGTCGATTATTATTCTCCATTTACAGAGGATTATTTGGCGGCAAATGGTGCGCAGACCGTAGCGATGAAATTTGCTTATCACCGCAATCTAGTTGGTCCATTAAATTTAGAAATTCCTCTTCGTATCGGAGGGGCTCGTCTTCCTACACCACTTACTCAGTTTCAGCAAATAGGTGGTTCTCAACTATTGGGTAGTTTAGATGCTCTACTACAGTTGCAATTGTTCAAAAGCAACCACATACTTGTCCCTTATCTAAGTGCTGGAGTAGGCGTCAATTACATCGAAGATGAGAACACAGACTTTCAACTGCCATTAGGCGTGGGGTTAGATATTCGAGTAGCGGATGGCGTCTACTTAGGTGCTCGAAGCGACTATCGAGTATCCACTACGGAACTAGTAGGCACAGATAAAAACTTAAATAGTCTGATGCATACCTTTGGGGTGAAATTTTTTATAGGAGAAGGTACACCTGACCCCATAGAACCATCGGATAGAGACGGCGATGGTGTCTCAGATGTATTAGATGTTTGTCCAGATATAGCTGGTGTAGCGAATTTACAAGGTTGCCCAGATGGTGATGAAGATGGCATCGCTGACAAAGATGATGCGTGTCCATTAGTAGCTGGTGAGGCCGTATTCAATGGTTGCCCAGATACAGATGGTGATACGGTACAAGACTCAGAGGATAAATGCCCTACTGTGGCTGGTTTGGCGATGTTTGACGGTTGTCCAGATACAGACGGTGACAATATTCAAGACTCCGAGGACGACTGCCCAAATGTCTTCGGTGTCAGTCAGTTCAATGGTTGTCCAGATACTGATGGTGATGGTGTAGCGGATGCAAGAGACAAATGTCCAGATCAGGCTGGCGAGATAGACTTTGACGGCTGTCCTGATACGGACGGAGATGGCATAGCTGACCCAAATGACCGTTGTCCACGTCGTGCTGGAAAAGCGTCTAATGAGGGTTGTCCAGTCAAAGAAGTGACCCAAGAAGATCAAGAACGATTAGATTTTGCAGCCAAGAATTTGCAGTTTGAAACGAATAGTTCATTTTTAAAGCCTGGCTCTTCAGATCGTTTGGATGAAATTGCAGAGATACTAGAAAGCTATCCAGATTATAAAGTCAACATCAATGGCTACACGGACAATGTAGGACGAGATACGTACAACCAATGGCTGTCTGAGCGCAGAGCAGAACGTGCGTACAATTACTTGATGGAGAAAGGTATTAGTTCCAGTCGATTGTCGTTTACTGGATACGGCGAAGAAAATCCAATAGCGGATAATGGAACAGCAGCTGGTCGGAAAGAGAATCGGCGGGTCGAATTCATACTCTATTTGGACGAAGATTAGGGATTCTGGTAGTCCACATATAGTTCGTTTTATTTTAGTCAAAAAGACCTACTCGAAACTGTATCCAGTAGGTCTTTTTATGATATAGCATCCAATGGCTCTCATTACCGACTACATCTACTATCGGACAACATTCTATACCTCCGTTTTTCACTTAGGAATGGGGATATAAATAAGTTTACAAATTTTGAGTTAGCTATTTTTTTCTTATTCAAGGCATAAAAACCGCACATAGTCTGTGTTCTGTAAGGCTTTTTATAACGATGAAGAAGGACAAAAGAACAGGTCAAAATGTAAAGTTATTTGTGTACCGTTCCTTAAAGTACATATTCACAAACAAATTTGTTATTTTTGAGTTAAATGGCTTAGCACATTGAGAAACTCATCTTTTGAAACAACAAAATCGATACGTTATGGACATAACCAATAAGCTGAGAGACACGCTTGAACGATCTGCTTTTGGTGTCTGCGCTTATTTAGGAGAGAAAATGCGCCTTTCCTCTGCGCGCGTTCGAGTTTACTTTATTTATATCTCTTTCATCACGATGGGGTCACCCGTTATCTTCTATCTATTTATCGCGTTTTGGCTGAATGTCAAACAATACATTCGCAAAAGCAGACATATCATCTGGCAATGAGTACTAATTGGCAACTGCCAAGTCCACTTGTAGATATTTCGGACATCCACTGTCAAGCGCGCAATATTCAATTACTGCTCAAAAGAGAAGACCAAATCCATCCAAAGCTTTCTGGCAACAAATGGCGCAAGCTCAACTATAACTTACAAGCAGCACAAACAGACGAATATCACACGTTAGTCACCTTTGGTGGTGCTTTTTCCAACCACATTGCAGCCACAGCAGCAGCAGGAAGTTACTATCAGTTCCAAACGCATGGTATCATTCGTGGCGAGTCTTCTTCAGCCTCTAATCCGACTTTGCAACAAGCGAAAAAAGATGGAATGCAACTGCATTTTGTTGACCGTTTGACTTATCGAAATACGGATCGCTTAACTTTGGCGAAAACATTAGTGCCTGGTCGTTTTTATTTTTTGCCTGAAGGAGGAACGAACGCTTTGGCGGTAAAAGGCTGTGCTGAAATTGTCGATGAGCTGGAAGATCAATTAGAAAAGCTCCCTGATTTTATTGGTGTGAGTTGCGGAACGGGCGGAACATTAACTGGTATTATTCAGGGTATGCATGGGCGAAAGCAGGTACTTGGCTTTGCTGCCCTAAAGGGTAATTTTCTGACAAAAGAAGTAAAAAAATTAATACATCAGCCTTATGCCAACTGGGAAATAATTAAAAACTATCATTTTGGAGGCTATGCAAAAATAAGACCTCATTTAATTGAGTTCATGCAGACCTTTTACCAACAGCACCACATACCATTAGAACCCATCTACACTGGAAAACTACTGTATGGTCTGTTTGACCTGGTACAAAAGGATTTCTTTCCTAGTGGCAGTACCATTGTAGCCATACATACTGGTGGCTTGCAAGGCATAGCAGGCATTAATGAGCGA
The DNA here is from genome assembly GCA_964385665.1 of uncultured Saprospiraceae bacterium. Taxonomy (GTDB): domain Bacteria; phylum Bacteroidota; class Bacteroidia; order Chitinophagales; family Saprospiraceae; genus JAAUTG01. Next base: position 15,856 of record CAYLPW010000013.1, on the reverse strand, counting down.
TTTGGGCTAAATCTGCCACTCACGTAAGCAAAGAAATAGCAATTTTAGAGTCCTCTACATCTCTACCCACTCCACAATCTCTAGCCCATACCCTTCCAATGCCACCCGTCGCTTCGGATTTTTAGTAATCAGACGGATGGTCGCTGCATCCATATCACGCAGAATTTGAGCACCAATGCCAAAGTCACGTTGTGCCATATCCGAAGGTCCTTCCAAGCCGTTTTGTTCCACTAACTTTAAGCGTTCAATAAGGGCATCGTTGGCACGATGCTGTCCTTGGCGCATATAGAGAAGCAAGCCTTTACCCTCTTCACTCATTTTGGCGAGGGAGCGTTCTATTTGCTGAACATAACTATTGAAGAGCATTCCAATGACATCACCAGTTTCTGTAGAAGAATGAACGCGGACTAATACAGGTTCGTCTGCTGACCAATCCCCCATTTTGATGGCTAAATGGACATCTTCTGTACTGATTTGGCGATACGCATGAATTTCTAACTGACCGAAACGAGAATCGATAGGTACGACCATTTCTTTTTCAATGATCTGCTCATTGGCAAGTCGATAAGCGACTAAATCCTTGATCGTGATGAGCTTTAAATCTAGACGCTGTGAGAGTTCGACCAACTGCGGTAGTCGTGCCATTGTCCCATCGGCATTGAGAATTTCCACTAATACACCAGCTGGAGCGTAGCCTGCCAGACGCGCTAAGTCAATCGCTGCTTCTGTATGTCCAGTGCGACGTAGCACACCACCTGTCTTAGCTCGTAGTGGAAAGATATGACCAGGTTTGGCGAAGTCTTCTGCTTTGATATTTGGGTCGACTAAAGCTTTGATGCAAGTAGAACGATCGTAAGCAGAAATACCAGTCGTACAACCTTGTCCGATGAGGTCAATAGAAATCGTGAAAGCCGTTTCATGCAGTGCCGTATTGGAAGACACCATTAAATCTAGTCCTAACTCATCAGCACGTTGTTCTTCGATAGGTGCGCAGATAAGTCCACGTCCTTCGGTTGCCATGAAGTTAATAATTTCAGGTGTGATGCATTCAGCGGCACAAATAAAGTCGCCTTCGTTTTCACGGTCTTCATCGTCGACAACAATAATTACCTTTCCTGCTTTAATGTCGGCAATGGCTTCTTCAACGGTATTCAACTGGATCGCTAATTCGGTCATAGTTATTTGTCTAGGTTCGATCAAAAATCTTTAAACTATTTGTCAATAGATCATTGATGTCACGTATCTGTAGTTTACGATTGGGTCGTATTTCCTTGGTGGCACAAATATATTAAGATTGAACTAAGTATATAAAGACCTACTCGAAAGTACGCTTCGTTTTACATTATCAAACATCCCCTCTTTCAGAATGTTGTTGTATAAATTTGCATATCCCCTATTCAGTAGGCTATCCTGAACAGCAAGTAGCCATCAAAGTTTTGAACAATATGCAGACGGCTTTATTCAAGTAGCTTAACTGTCTTTTTTGTCCACAAAAATCGTTATTTAAAAAGATAGACTATTCACAATCAGTTAACTTAGCCCTTCGTAACCCCTAATCTCAAACTTACTAGTATCAACAAATATGATGTATCGAACTGTATCGATTCTGCTTTTGGCATTTCTTCTTCATTCCTGTGCCAATTATAAACTCAATTACGTAGAGGAGGCGAAGAACTGGCAGGAAGAGGATCTACCACCACAAGATTCTGTGGTGCAGCATAGTATTTATCTAATAGGTGACACGGGCAACTCCAATCTACAACCTGACTTTTTTGAGTATTTGAAGAAAAACTTAGCAGATGCTCCAGAAGAAAGTACGATTGTCTTTTTAGGAGACAATATTTACCCAGTTGGGATGCCCCCCAAAGAGATGAAAGACTATCGGAGAATTGTCGAAGAAAAGCTGGACATTCAACTAGATGCGTTATCGGATTTCAAGGGAAAGGTGTTATTCGTTCCCGGCAATCACGACTGGATGCAGTATGGATTGCAGGGTTTGCAACGACAAGAGAAGTACATTGAAAATAAGTTGCAAGAGATGTTCGACCTGACCGACGACGAAGCAGAGATCACATTTTTGCCAGATGAGGGCTGCAACGATCCAGAGGTGATCGAGATTGGGGACAAATTGGTGATTGTCGCCATCGACTCGCAATGGTGGCTAGAAGATTGGGACGATCACCCAAGAATGCACAGTGATTGTGACATTCGAAATCGAGAAACTTTTTTGTATTATTTTGAAGAAACTCTCCGAAAATACCGTACTCGGAATGTAGTTATTGTGCAACATCATCCTATATTTTCCAATGGCTCACATGGTGGTTTCTTGACTGCCAAAGATCATATTTTTCCACTGACACAGTATCTTAAAAAAAGCTTTGTTCCCATTCCGTTCCTGGGCTCGTTGGGTTTGTTTTTGCGCCGACGAGGAGCTATCAAACAAGATTTGTCGCATCCTCTGTATCGGGACTTACGTTATGGAGAACTGGGCGCAGCTACCAAAAACGGTAGTTACATTTTTGCTGCAGGACACGAACACAATCTGCAGTATTGGGAGAAAGAAGGGCAGACATTCATTGTTAGTGGTTCTGGTTCTAAAGAAAATCCTGTACGAGCAGGCGATGGGGCGCTGTTTGCGTACGCCAAACGTGGTTTTGCTCGGCTAGATTTTTATGAAGACGGCTCTGCTTGGGTCTATTATTACGCGCCTTCCAAAAATGGCGAGCATGACGATTTGGTCTATCGTCGGAAAGTGAAGGATAAATTGGAAATATTTGAAGAGCTAGAGGACACAGAGGTAGAACCCTTTGACAATAGCGAAAAATTCAAAACCGTTCCGCCTATCACCACCGAAGTGCATCAGCCTGGGTGGCTAACCCGTCCAATCGCTGGCAAACACTATCGAGATGTTTATCTAGAAAAGTACGACTTCCCAACACTAGATTTGAATGAATACAAAGGGGGCGTTTTTCCTGTCAAAATGGGTGGCGGTCGACAGACCAATTCCATGCGTCTGGAGCGAGCTGATGGTCAACAGTACAGTATGCGTGCGTTGACGAAAGATGCGACGCGTCTGCTCCCCTATCCCGCCAATGAGATCACCTTGGCGCAGTACATTACGCAAGATATTTTCTTGTCCACTCACCCGTTTGGGGCGCTTACTATTCCCCCGTTAGCGGCAGCTTCCAAGGTTTATCACACCAATCCAGAATACTATTATGTACCCAAGCAGCCAGCACTGCAAGAGTACAATGCCTACTTTGGAGATGAAGTGTATTTGATGGAAGAACGACCTGATGATGATGGTAGTAAAGTCGCTAGTTTTGGTAATTCCAAAGACATTATCAGTACACCCAAAATGATTGATAAGCTGATTAGTAATCAGCGACATAAAGTAGAACAGGATTGGGTGGTACGTGCGCGTTTGTTTGATATGGTCATTGGAGACTGGGACAGACACGACGACCAATGGCGATTTGCGACCTTCGATGTAGGTGATGAAGGAGGCATTGAAACCTACCGTCCAATTCCGCGCGACCGCGATCAGGTTTTCCCGAATTATGATGGTTTGCTGGTCGGCATCGCTCGGTTTGCGCAGCCTATTCTACGGCAATTGACGCCTTACGAAGACAACATTAAATCTTTAAAATGGGCGGTGTTCAATGCGCGCCATTTCGACAACTCGTTCATGAATGAACTGGAATGGGAAGACTGGAAGCGGGAAGTGGAATTTTTACAAGCCAATTTAACAGATGCGGTCATTGATTCTGCTTTTCTGCAAGTCCGCCCCGATCAGCAAGAGTTATTGCAGTTTGACAAGATTGCATCGACGATGAAAAAGCGTCGGGATAACTTGATGGACATAGCCAAACGTTTTTATGCGGTTACAGCTAAGCAAGTAGACATTGTCGGTACAAACGACAAGGAAATTTATGTCGTCAGTCGAAATCAAGACGGTAGCTCACTGGTACAGGCTTATGCGAAGAAACAAGATACAGTCGTTTACCAACGGTTATTTTTGCCAGATGAAACAAAAGAAATCCATATTTATGGTTTAGAAGACGACGATCAATTTCTGGTACAAGGAACGGCAGAAGAGGCGATCAAAGTTCGGATTATTGGTGGTTTGGGAGCGGATGAAATGGTCGATAACTCGAATATAGCAGGACTAGAACGGACAACTATCTACTATGACTTTGCGACTGAAGACAATAGCGTGTTGTCCAAATTTGGAGAGCTGAAAGACGAGCAAAGTACTGTCGTCGAACGCAATCGTTATGACCGAAAACATCCGCATTATGACTTCAATTTTACGCGTCCTCTGCCTTTGATTGGTTTTAATCCCGATGAAGGTTTGAGCGTGGGACTGAATCTACTAACGCATATCTACAACTTTAAAAAGTCGCCTTATGGACAACTGCATAGTTTAAGTGCTACTTATTTAGCCGCTTTAGGCTCTTTTGATTTTGAGTATCAAGGCGACTTTCTTTCTGTAGTGAAACAGTGGGACATTACAACACGCGCACGTGGACACGGTGATCGGTTTGCGTTCAACTATTTTGGATTGGGTAATGACACAGAAAATCCAATGATGGGCTTGGAATTCAATCGAACGCGAGAAAGCCAAATTCTTTTGGATATACGCTTGCGGCGTAGAGCATTGAATGATCTGGTCTCTTTTTCGATTGGTCCATTTGTAGAACAAATTATTATCCGAGAGACAGAGGGTCGCTTCATCAATACATTGGAACTTCCAGAGGAGTTATTCGAGCCACGCCGATTTGCTGGCATCAATACGGAGTTGAACATTGATGGCGTAGATAATATTTTATCGCCACGTCGAGGCGCACGCTTCAATTTGGGTTACAGTTATCAGTACAACATCACTGATAGCGACCGTTCTTTCAATAATTTGAACTCGCAACTTTCTATCTATTTTCCTATCGGGAAAGGCTTGCGTACGGTTTTTGCGACAAGAGTCGGTACAGATATTAACTTTGAAGAGACGGATTTTTTCAAACAACCATTCATCGGTGGCAATACCAACCTGCGTGGCTTTCGAGCAGAACGATTCCGTGGCGATGCGACCTTCTATCACAATTCTGATTTGCGGGTAAAAGTCTTGGAATCTATCAATCGGACACTACCCTTTAGTTTAGGATTGCATGCAGGATTCGATCACGGTCGCGTGTGGTTGCGTGGCGAAGATTCAGATACCTGGCATTATAGTTATGGTGGCGGTATTTGGTTAGCTCCTGTGAATATGTTTATCGTTTCGGTGGGTGTGTATAAATCCGAAGAGCAGTTCCGAGCCTTGGCGACGGTGGGGCATTTGTTCTAAGGTTCTAGATAGGAGATCGCTTGCCCGTATGGGCTTCGCTTTGAGATGTGAGAGGTGAGACTAATTCGGCAGTAAGCAATTTTCAGCGATAGCGGTACCTATCTTTTCACGTATGATTGAAATCATACGCTTTTGTTATGTGGGATATATAGCTCTTAGTTCAACCCCTTCACCACCTCATGCTTCGCCACATAAGCGGGATCAATGTCAACGCCTGCACCTGCTCCCGTAGGTACTTTGATCGTTCCATTCTGACTTTTCAGGTCAGACGTTGGGCAGTTGAGGGGAATGTCATTATTGAACCCTTTGAATTCATGATAAGAACCAGCATTCGGAACAGCAGAAACGAAATGCATCATATATAAATAGCCCAGACCAGAACCTGAAATGTGTGGCACACAAGTCTTGCCGACTGCTTCCGCCATGCGCGCTACTTTCATAGAGCGAATCATGCCACCAAAATAGAAAATATCAGGTTGCACGATGTCCAAGGCATTATTGCCGATCAGCCAGCGGAAGTTGTGCATACTCGGTTCTTGCTCACCGCCAGCTATAGGAAGGTCTAGCGCGTCTGCTACTGCTTTCGTTTCTTCGTACCAATCGAAGGGTGTGGGTTCTTCGTAAAAGTCTATCTCGTTGGTTTCTAATATTTTGCCAATGCGAATCGCCTCTTTCGTATCATAAGAACCATTGGAGTCTGCATAAATCGTCATCTCTTTTCCAAAAGCTTCTCGTACCATTGGAATTAACTGCTCCGTTCGACCCTTTGGTGATTCGGTACTCGACATCCGTCCACCAATCTTGAATTTGATGGCTTTAGCTTGCGTACGGGCTACGTTTTCCTTGATTTTTTCCAGGCTTTCCTCTGGCGAACGTCCTCGATAGTTATTGGCTTGATAAACTGCAATGTTGGGATGATGAATATCGCCAATGAGTTGACCGATAGGTAGTTGCGCTATTTTCCCGAGCATATCGAGAATCGCAAACTCAATCGTCGCAAGCGGCACCCAAAGGGCTAAATTTTGTAGTTTATAATTGCTTTTATAGACATAGATTTCTTCTAGCAACTGCTCCAATTCACGCGCATCTTTTCCAATGAAAAAAGGCTGTAGGCGATTGAGAAAAATGGGATAGGAATCTCGAATGGAATAGTTATTGGAGACAGAAAGTCCTTCTGCGCCTGCTTTGGAACGTACTCGACAGATAAAATTTCCCTCAAAATGAAGTAGCTCTAAAGTGTCGATTATAACAGCTTCGCTAAATAGTCCTTTTTTGAAAACTGGTTGGCGGAGAGCAGCATCTATGGCAGTGTATTGGTCTTTTCGTTCTTTCTCTTTTCGATTTAAAGTAGAACTGCTGAGGACAATCGCACCTGTGCCTAAAGCGGTGTTTGTGAAAAAGGCTCGTCGTTTCATCGATCTGATTTTCATTTACTTATAGCATTAAAGTTCTAAAAATTTGAAACACATAAGGCATATAAGAACATATTAGTTAGTTAGGTTTTTAGTACCCAATCTCCTGCTGACGTGGAAAAACCGACCAAACCTTGCGCTTGCGTCAAATACAAGCTCATCAAAATTCCTTCAAACACGAATATATCTTCATACACTTGACCATTCAGTTCAACAGCATCAATGGGTTCAAAATAATTCAAAACACTCAAATTGGTACGCGGTAAGGACTCCACATTGATACTATCTGTGATCACCGTAGCTTGTTCACTGAAAAGTTGATGAGAAACGGCAACTTGAATTGCTTGATAGAATTGGCGCGTATTGCGTTCGACAACATCGCTGTAGACTAGAAAGTCGATCACCGCTTCTTGGTTCTCACTAAAGAACACATAGCGTTCCGATTCAGACACGAAAAACTCACAAGTGGTTTCCCCTTTGATTTCAGGTTCGGTACAAAGTTCTTGAACGCAGAGTTGATCGCTGCTTTGTTGCCTGCCCTCTGGAAGCGTGAAGATAAGAGAATCGTTATTAGCATTGACAAAAACTAATCGTGAGTCGCTAGTATATGGATTAAAACTACGAGTGGCAGCCGTCAATTCCAATTCGCCCACTTGCTCGTCGGGTGGACAGAAGTCATCGCAAGCTATTGTCATTGTGCCTATCAAAAAAACGAGAAGAAGAAGTCGCATCTATTCCAATTTTAATCCAAATCCATCACCAACTGTCCTGTCAAAAACTGCCGTACCATATTCAACGCCTGAACACTGGCATATTGGATGTTGCGCAAGCGATCTTTTCCCAGTTGCAGCTTCTGCGTATGAACGCGTTCACCATTCCCTACTGCCAGCCAGATCGTTCCGACGGGTTTATCAGGTGTCCCACCCCCAGGTCCTGCGATGCCTGAAACGGCAACACCCACGTCAACAGGAAAGCGTTCCAACAACCCTTTTACCATTGCACGAACAGTTGGTTCGCTGACCGCACCATAAGTCGCAAGAGTATCTGCTGGCACGTTCAGCAGTTCTTGTTTGATACGATTGTCATACGCCACTACACTGCCCCAATAGTAAGCCGATGAACCCGAAATACTGGTCAGCTTATGCGCAATGTATCCGCCTGTGCAGCTTTCGGCGGTCGCCATTTTTTTGCCTTGTGATTTTAGCAATTCTCCAATTGCTTCTTCCAAAGAGGTTTTGTCATAACCATAGACTAGTTCTTCAATTTGTGGAACGAGTTGCTGCTCTAAGGCTTCCAGCTCTTGTTCTAAGATTTGCTGTGTTTTTCCTCGCCCAGTCAGTCGCAATTTTACTTGACCAGAGCCTGGCAAATACGCCAATTTGATGTGTTCTGGCAAACTTTCTTCAAAGTCTTCTATACGTGCAGCGATGCGCGACTCCCCCTCTCCCACTGTCCGAATCGTGCGGTGCGCAATGGCTTCGGTTTGATAATTGTTGACCAAACGAGGAATGACTTCAAACTCCATTAAGTATTTCATTTCGTACGGAACACCAGGCATAGACACCAATACTTTACCATCTCGTTCCATCCACATCCCTGGTGCTGTCCCTTTTTTATTGAGTAGCAGTTCTGCATTCGATGGCATGTAGCATTGTTCTCGATGAGCCGCTGTTGTGGAGCGTCCCCATTTTTTGAACAGGCTGACAATACGATCATACGTAGCTTGCGAAAATACAAAATCTGTACCGTAATATTCCGTGATAGCTTTTTTGGTCACATCATCTTTGGTCGGTCCCAATCCGCCTGTCATCAGAACGATATCGCAGCGTTCAAAGGCACGTTCTAGCGAGTTGACAATGTCTTCCAAATCGTCTGCTACTGTTGTGATTTCCTGAATACGTGCGCCAAAGCGATTGAGCGTTTCGCCCATCCAAGCAGAGTTCGTATCTATGGTTTGTCCGATGAGAATTTCGTCGCCGACAGTGATGATGTGTATGTCCATTTTAGGCTAGGAATAAGAATGTTAGATAGTGGAGATTATATGATAGATTAGGTTGATAAGTAGTTGTAGATCGAAACAAGGTACCTCAGTTAATTTCTATCCTAAACACCTCTACTGATAAAGAATAAATGATGTCAGATGCGCACTTAAAGACAGTTGGAACGTCATATTGTTTAGAGCTATTTGGTGCTAAAAACTAACTGGAATTAATGAATTTAAAACCTAAAATCGAACACAGATAGCTGTTTTAGCCTTTTATATACGAAAGGTTTAGTAGAAGAAACGACTAGACGATTGTAAATTAAAATTAGAAATTATCATGGATACGCTATTAGGAATTATAGCATTAGTTGCATTTATTTGGGTCGTATATAACGCATGGTTTGTCAACCGCAGTTTGTCGACTACAGCGAAGATATTGTGGAGTGTAGCAGCATTGTTTTTCTCCATCATCACTGCAGGTGTCTACTACTTTGTAGAGAAACCAAAAGCGATAGCGTAAAGCGAGTCTATCCGAATAGATAAGATATAAAAACGAAAAGAGCGTTTCGAGTAATCGGAACGCTCTTTTTTAGTTTATATAAAAACTGAACTGAAAGCACTGCTTTTAGTTAACCGCTGAATAGCCAATAGCCAATAGCTAAAGGCTAACAGCTAACAGCCCCTCATAATCCTGCCTTCGCCGAAATCTCCAACATTCGATCAATACTCGGCACACCTTGCTCAATCACCCAATCTTCCAAAATCACTTCTGGTTGCTCATATTTCATACACAAATACAGTTTCTCTAAGGTATTGCGCTTCATGTGTGGACATTCGTTGCAAGCGCAAGTATTATCTGGTGGTGCAGGAATGAACGTTTTATGAGGAGATGCTTTTTCCATTTGATGGATAATACCCACTTCCGTTGCCACGATAAACATGTCCTTGTCGCTATCCTTTGTGTAGTTCAACAGACCCGTTGTCGAACCCACATAAGTCGCCTGCTCGATGATGCTCGCATCACATTCTGGGTGCGCAATCAATTCTGCTTCGGGATGACGTAACAGCAGTTTGGTAATCTTTTCATGCGAAAAAATCTCATGTACCATACAAGAGCCATTCCACAAAATCATGTTTTCCCGCCCTGATTTTTTCTTCAAATAGCGTCCCAGATTGATGTCTGGTGCAAAAATGATCGGCTGATCGGCTGGAATGCTATTAATAATGTGTACAGCATTCGTAGAGGTGCAACAAATATCTGTCAACGTTTTCAGTTCTGCGGTACAGTTAATGTAGCTCACGACCAAATGATCTGGATATTGTGCTTTAAATTTTCTAAACAGATGTGGTGGACAAGAATCTGCCAACGAGCAACCTGCCTTTAAATCTGGTAATAAGACTTTCTTTTGTGGCGACAACATTTTAGCCGTTTCTGCCATAAAATGAACGCCTGCAAACACGATAATCTCAGCATCCGTCTTCGCTGCCATTTGCGACAAGCCTAAACTATCGCCAATATAGTCAGCAATGTCCTGAATTTCCGATTCTTGATAATAATGCGCTAGTAGAATAGCGTTCTTCTCTTTCTTTAGTTTCTCTATTTCTTCAAATAAATCCAAGGTCGGATCGACATCCAAATCGAGGTAACCTTTTTGTGGTAGTTTGCGTTCTGCAACTGCAATTGCGTCTATCATGTTAGTAGTGTTGATGTGATTCAATTTGGGCATACAAAGATGATTATTTGGTTTTGATATTTCAAATCATCCTTATCTGAAATTTACTTTGTTTAAAACATTATTTTTCCAATAAATGTTTCTCTGCTTTTGACGTATAACCAATCAAAAAGACACTTGGTAACGTCAAAAATTTGATCTAAGTCATAGCTATGTATATTACTCTTCTACGTGTTGGATGTTTGGTCATGATCGGGAGTGTCTGGTCATCTTGTTATCAAAATCAAGAAGGCTGCCTCAATGTACGAGCGGCTAACTTCGACGTGACCGCCGACATTCCTTGCGAAGACGACTGCTGTGAGTTTCCAGAACTGCGCCTCTCTATTCAACACAATTTTACGTTACCAGATACAAACGCTACTGTTCGCTTCAATATTGACAACAATAGTTTGTATAGCGCGAATGGTGTAGATTCGTTTGGATTGCGCGAAGTTCGTTTTTATATTTCGGATGTGATGCTAGTGCGCTCGAATGGAGAAATGGTAGAAGTAGAGGATAATATCAACTTTTTTTACCTGAATGGTCTTGATACCGTAGCTGTAGAAAGAGATGATAATTATGCGCTCATCAATCGGCAGAATATTTCTACACGAGAAATTGGCGTCATCAACACAGAAGGTCGCTTTAGTGAACTTCATTTTAGAATTGGGCTGCCCGAAGCCACACGCAACCTTTTACCGACTAAACTGCCTGATAGTCATCCATTGGCGTTGGGTGATAGCACACTCTATAATTTTGATACGGGCGAGTACGAAGTTGTTTCTTTGACGCTCATTCGCCCAGCTTTATCCGATACGTTGTCCATTGATATTTTGGAATCGGAATGGCAAGCAGAGGTAACATTGCCTTCGGATTTCACCATTCTAACTGGTTTTGATGCAACGATTGCGATTGGCATCGACTATCGAATCTGGTGGGATGGATTGGCTATTAATCAAGCTACTGAGGAGCAGATTAAAGAACATTTAAAAAGGACGATTCCAGCTTCTTTTGAGTTGTTGGAGGTGCGATAGGGCTAAATATCGAATATCGAACAAGGAATATCGAACATCGAACAAGGAATATCGAACATCGAACAAGGAATAGCGAATACCGAACAAGGAATAGCGAATATCGAACAAGGAATAGCGAATACCGAACAAGGAATAGCGAATACCGAACAAGGAGTATCGAATATCGAACAAGGAATAGCGAATATCGAACAAGGAATAGCGAATATTGAACAAAGAATATCGAATATTGAACAAAGAATATCGAATATCGAACAAGGAATAGCGAATACTGAACAAGGAATATCGAATATCGAACAAGGAATATCGAACATCGAACAAGGAATAGCGAACATCGAACAAGGAATATCGAATATCGAATGTCGAATGTCGAAATGCTAGCGTGATGCGTACTGTGCAAATGTTAGCGGATAATATGTCAACAGAGTTCATAATAAAATGACAAAAAAATACACCATCCAAACCGCTCCATTCGTCGTCCCCACTACAGATGGCAAACTGATCGAAGAGCACCACGGACTAGCCACTACTGGCAATGCTCAGATTAGTATTGCGCACATGGTCGCGCCACCGCATTGGAGCGAACCGTTTCAGACACCTGAATTTGATGAGTATACGTACATCATTCGAGGGAAGAAGCAGTTTATTATTGAGAATGAGACAATCGTATTAGAAGCTGGTCAATCCATCCATATTCAAAAAAACACGCGTATTCAGTATGCCAATCCTTTTGAGGAGGAGTGTGAATATATCGCTATTTGTTTGCCTGCCTTTTCGATGGAAGCAGTGCATCGGGAGGAATAAAAATATACGTAAACGATGAGAAGTGATTGGTGAGAGATCAGTGTTATCAATTGAAATTGTTAAAACGTATATTCTTTTTTCTAAATTCAGGAGATTATTGTAAATTGTAGAGTCGTTGAATCACAAACTTATCGTGTCATGCAGCAACTCTACTGGAATTTCTCTGACCGCTTTGGCAGACAATACAAAATCGGTTTATATCATGGTGCTTCTGGTCACCTCATCATCTATTGCAACAATAATGTGATGACGATTGACTTCAACGTCCAACAGAGTAAAGACTACACGTTTTTTATTGGTGATGAACTCTTGCAGCTCTCTATTCAGAAAGAAAACGAGCAGTTTCAGTATGACTGTCAGTTGGATACTGAAGCTCCGACTGCAAGAAACAAGGCACGAAAAGAAGCTATAGCAATGGAGCGTAAACACAACATGTGGGCAGCTGGAATCGTAGTCTTGCTAGTAATTTTGATCTCTTTACTAGTCTAACTTTATTTTACAGTAGATGTGCTTGTAATGCTTCCTGCAACAAGGTTACTCGATCCAGTTCGGTCGTTGTTTGGGTCAAAATAATTTCTGCCTGTCGATAAAAAAGATCGCGCTCTGCTAAGGTCATTTTGATGTACGCTTCTAACTCGGTTGCAGATTTTCCAGCTAATAAAGGGCGATTCGCAGTACGCGGCAAAAGACGTTCCACTAGAATCGAAGGCGCAACTTCTAAATAGACCGTTACGCCATTCGCATTCATCCATTCCATGTTGTCAAAATAGCAAGGCGCACCACCGCCTGTCGCAATGATGCAATTGCCTTTTGTCCCCAATGACTTCAAAGCCGCCGATTCCAACTTCCGAAAAGCTCCTTCTCCACGCGTCGCAAAAATATCGCTGATACTCGTGCCACTCTGCGCCTCCAAATGCTCATCTGCATCCATAAATTCATAGGACAACTGCTGCGCCAAACGCTTACCTACGTGACTTTTGCCACTCCCCATGAAACCGATTAGAAAAATTCGCATAAATAGAAGACGTTAGACGTTTTGATAGTCAACTGATAGAGTTCAACCTCAACCACTAATAGAGTCTATCCAACTCCTTATGAATTATTGCTCTAACAGTTCGGGCAATGCTTCTCCTTCAGGAATAAACTTCATCGAAATCGAATTGACGCAATGACGGGTGTTCTTAGCCGTCAATCGTTCGCCGACAAATACATGTCCTAGGTGTCCACCGCAATTGCTACACAGTATTTCAACCCGTCGTCCATCGGCATCGCGCTCTTTGGTGACAGCTCCTTCAATTTCATCATCGAACGACGGCCAGCCACAGCCTGATTTGAACTTATCCGTCGAGTTGTACAACGGATTGTTGCAGCGACGACACACATAAATGCCTGCTTTGTAAAAATTGTCGTACTCGCCAGTGAACGGACGCTCTGTTCCTTTTTTATCAATGACGTATTCCTCTTGGGGCGTCAATTTGTTGTATGCCATTTTTAAGATTTTTAGATCATTTTTCGCTTGCAGCGAACTCATTCTGAGATGTGAGATATGAGACTATAAGTCGGGTTAATCTCATATCTCAAAGAGAACCCGAAAGGTGAACGATCTCACCATCTCATATCTCGTCATTAAACATCAAACGTCAACTCCACCTCTTTCGTTGTTGGATGCGCTTGACAAGTCAGTATAAAGCCTTGTGCTACTTCGTCCTCATCTATCGCATAATAGACGTCCATTTTAACGCTACCTTTCGTCACTTTCGCCAGACAAGTAGAACACGCGCCAGACGTACAAGAATACGGCGGATCGTAACCTTCCTTCACCAATACATCCAATATCGTTTTGTCTTCTGGCACCGCCACTTGTACGGTTTCGCCATTCAAATGTGCCGTGACGACTGCACCACTTGCACCAGACACCTCAGCATTCCCTTCCTCCTCGGGTGCTGTAAAGTACTCTACGTGAATATCGTTGTTGTTGACTTCCGATAGGTTTTCTAGCGTTCGTTTTACGGATTCGATCATGCCACCTGGTCCACAGATGTAGTAGACTGCTGTCGCGTGTCGTTTTTCATTTTTATCCAAAAACTCTTTGATGCCACTCGCGTCAATACGTCCTACCTTACCTGTCCAGCTAAGCTTTCCTTTAGAAAACAGTCCTGACAGTCCTTTAGATTTGGAGCGATTCGGTTGGCTCAAAATATGCTCTATCGTGAGTTGTCCTTTGTACTTCTGCGCTAGCTGCTTCAAAGATTCATCGAAGATAATATTGTCTTCATTTCGGTTGCCGTACAGCAGAAACACATGACTCTTGGGTTCTTCTTCCAAGATCGTTTTGATCATCGACATCAAAGGTGTGATACCACTCCCCGCGCCAAATAAATAATACGATTTTCCAGTTTCTGCATTCGGTTTTACTATAAAACGCCCATCGGGAGGCATCACGTCAATAGTATCACCTACTTTCAACTGTCGGTTCAAATAAGTAGACATCAAACCATTATCTACTTCTTTAACAGTCACTGCTAAAGTGTCTTCAACAGGGCTACTACACATCGAATAGGAGCGTCTTGCTTCCTGTCCGCTAATATCCATTTTTAGCGTTAAGTACTGTCCAGCTTTATAGTTGAAAGTAGATTGTAAATCACTTGGTACATCAAACGCTACCGTGACAGCTTTGTCTGTTTCTGGTGTAATGGATTGTACTGTAAGTGGATAAAATTGATGATTGCTCATGCACGAATTTAAGGTAATGAGAAAAACTGGACAAATAACGGATGAGCAGGAAGCAGGTTCACGAGAAGAGTAGGATTATAGATTACACTGACAATAATCTGTTTATATTAGCATTCGCCATAGCTTTTAAGGTATATTAAATCGTCCAAATCAATTCATTCAACTATGAGACACTTTGCGTTTCTGCTTTTTCTTCTCACCACTCCCCTACTTTACGCACAATCTCCCAAAAAAGTTATCATTGACGCTGACACTGGTAATGAGGTGGATGATCTCTACGCGGTCGTACGTGCCTTGATCGAACCGAGTTGGGAAGTGACTGCTTTAAATGCTACGCAATGGCAAGCGAGTCATTGGACTGTCGAGGAAAGTATGGAAGAAAGTTATCGACTGAATCAAGTATTGTTAGGCGAATTGGGAATGAGTGGAAAATTAAGAAGCTATCGAGGTGCGACGGATCGCTTGTTTGATTGGGGTTATCTGGCACAGCATTCAGCAGCGACCTACTATTTGATTCAGGAAGCTAAGCAACATACTGCGGCGGATAAATTGATCGTCATTGCGCTAGGTGCGCTGACAAATGTAGCCTCTGCTATCTTAATTGAGCCAAGCATTCAGGATAAAATCGAGTTGTACTGGCTGGGTACGACTTACGACTTTGAAAATAACGTCTTGCGTAAGCGCGACTTCAACTGCATGATGGATCAGCAGGCATTGGCGGAGATTTTGGACTCTGAGGTGGAAACCCACATTATTCCAGTCAGCGTAGCGAATCAAATGACATTCAACTACGAAGAGTCGCTTCAAAAAATGCCAATACACAATACACTCAATCGCTT